>JAGWVZ010000789.1 GCA_018970625.1 Myxococcales bacterium
GCTGCTGGACGTGTCGACCTGATAACCATTGAATGTGAGGGTCTCGGTCTGGTTGTCGACCGATATCTGCGCCGTAAACGCCATGGTATAAACGCCGTCACGCAGGGGGCTTACGCCCGAAGCGCGCACGCCAACCTCATACGAGGCTGGCACACCGGCGGCGAGGGCACGGAACACGGGCTGCAGGTCGGTTCCACGCTGGACGTACCGGAACGAACCGCGGGTCAGACAGGCCAGCTGTGCCAGGTCCGTCTGCCCACCGAGGGGCACTCGTCCCACCGAGTTGGAGTCCAGCTGGATCACGTGGATGCGAACCCCTGCATCCAGCGCTTCCTGCGCAATACGGTCAAGCCCCTGACCCAGCGCGGCCGCATCGGCAGCGAGGTCGCTGGCCACGGTTCCATCGGTCAACAGTACGATATCACGAAGCTTGTCGTCTGGAGCGTCCGCGAGACAATTGATGGAGTCTTCAAGCGCGGCGTAGTGGTTCCCATTGCCACGCTCGGTCTCCTGACGCGTCACCCAGGGGGCGACACCTTCATCGCGGTCCGTCAGGAAATCGTTGAAGTTATTCCCGTTCACCGTGAAGAAGTCGCAACCCTGATCACCACGGATCTGTGCTGAGAACGAGGCCTGTGCCCGGAATACGGCCACTTCCGCGCGGATCGTGTCGAAGAAACGACTCTCTTCGGAGTTGGCCAGTCCATTCAACAGAAGCAGAAGGCCCGCCACACGGCTATCATCCGGATCCGGAGCCAGACCCGACACAAATGCCCCGGTATCCGGGTTGTTACCCGACATGTTATTGCTGCCCGACAGCAGCACAATCATCGCGCGCTCATTGCTGTCATCCTGTGGAAGCACAGGCACATACCCGAGCTCAGTCTGCGAGTCGGTCTCGAGACCAACTTCCTTGCCACAGACTTTCGGAACCTCAGGCGCCTCATCGGTGCGACCATCCAGCTGCACGCACTGAAAGCGAACTCCCGAGTTGCCATCATTCAACCCGGCTGCGTCGCAATCCGCGTCGGACTCGCAGAGCACATCGGGCGTCGGATAAATGGTGGCCGTGTTACCCACGACCACAACATCGTTGGAACGGAACGTCTCGTTCAGCCGCAGCTGAAACCCGGCCAGATCTGCACCCGGTTCGACCGCCTCGTTCTGTGTATCCCGGCCCGTGAACCGAAGCACAAAGTCCGTCTCGGCGTTCGTGTCGGAACACTCCTGCCCGATAAGACCCATCGACTGAACGCTCGTCAACTCGCGAATGTTCGGCGAGATGAACGCAGTGGGATCGCATGCCCAGAGTGAGGCTGCTGCGACGACGAACAACGCACCGCTCACCGCCTGACGCGAAGAGGGAACCGCTGTGAATGACCTGACCTTCCTATCCATGGGACTCCCGATTCGTCTCATTGGGCCTGGCAGATTACGCGACGACAGTTTCAGGAAGAGGATCGCGCCGTTCAACGCCAGATCCGGGTCCATGTTGACCGGGGGCGGGTTCTATCCCAAGCGTTACCGTTTCGCAAGCTACAAGCCTGTCACGTGCGATTCATCCCTCGACAGGTTGTCAACATCGCGCTGTATCATGCGACATGGCGAACAGAGTGCCATGTTTCGCCACTGCCGGGGCTCGCAGAACGGTCCGTTTCACGCTCAACATGATGTTTCACCGTGAACGCGAATCTGATTGCTCGGTATGCGAAGATCGTCCAGTCCAGCCCAGCAGGCTCAGGCCCCAACTGAACGATCCCGGTCACTCCTCTGCGCCCGCTGCGCCGCCCTCGCGCCGGCGCGCAGGCGCGCGCCCGACCACACGAGGATTTCCTTTGATACCGGCAACGGCAGTTCAGTGCCAGCCCAC
>JAGWVZ010000790.1 GCA_018970625.1 Myxococcales bacterium
GGTGCATGCTCAGCGGTTGGAGCTTTCACGCGCGGTCAAGGATGCCGAGTCAAGGCGTGCTGCGCTGGAACGCAAAGACCGTGAGGTGCTGGAATCTGAGCTTCGTCAGCTGCGTGACGAGACACAGAAGCTCCGCGATGCCGTCCGAAAGCAGGCGCAGTCGTTACGTGACGGAGCGGCCTCGGCAGACACCGGCCGAGCGATCGAGGAATCGAGGCGTCTCGTACAGCAGGCTGACGAGAAGCATGCACAGGCGCAGGCAAGGGTTCAGCAGGCATCGACCGCACGTTCAGCGACACAGCGTGAACCGGCGACCTGGTCGGCCCTGAAAGTCGGTACCTCAGTCTGGGTGCAACCCTTTCGACGCACGGGCGAAATCGCCGACACACCGCGCCCCGGTGAACGTATCGCGGTGCGTCTGGGGTCCATGCGTGCCACCTTCGCGCTTGATGACCTCTTTTTAAACAACGCAACGGAAGCGCGGATCGAGACTGGTTTTGCCCGCGCCGCAGGTCCCGCGGCGCGTATTGCGCCGACCGGTGACGTCGCGACGGTGCTGGATGTGCGTGGTGCAACCGTGGAAGACGCGGTCGAACAACTGGACGCCTTTATTGACCGCGCGGTGCGGGCGCGACTCTTTCAGGTGAGCGTTGTGCATGGCCACGGAACCGGCGCGCTCAAGCGTGCGGTGCGAGGCCAACTGGCTTCTTCTCCCCATGGCGTGGAGTATCGCCCCGGCGAGCGAGGTGAAGGCGGCGACGGAGTCACCATTGTCTACATGGAGCCACGGCCAGTTTCCCCATCCGCCGGGTGAAGGTTCGCGGAAGAACGCCGACCCGCGCGAGGCAGGGCGAACGTGCAATCGGGCTATCGCGTCTGCCGAGCCGTACTGCGTCCAGACGATGAACCGTAAATCCGGCGGGACAGGGTGGCGGCCTCGTTGGTAAAACCTTGTCGCTGAAGAAACAGCAGCATGTAGCGAGCCCCCAGAACGGGTTCCCGATGATTCTCCATCACCCACTCGTAATGCGTTCTGGCGTCTTCGAGTTGTCCCGCATTTTCGGCGGCTGAACCTGCGACGAGCCGGATGGTCGTGCCGTCAATTCCTTGCCCGATCGCTCGCCAGAGCAGTTGAAGCGCCGAAGCGGGCTCGCCCTGCGCCATGCGGAGTCGGGCGACCTGCTCGATCAGCTGCGCGTCCCGGGGGAGTGTCTGCAGCGCGGCCTCCAGTGATGCGCGAGCTTGTTCTTCCTGCCCTAGTTCCAACAGCGCCAGACCTTGCACGCGCATGCAGCCCGATGCTGTGGCCATTAGCTCCAGACAGCGTTCTGCTCCCGCCAGCGCCGCGTGCAGGTCACGCTCGGCAAAGAGCCGAACGCGTGCCCACTGTTGCCAGACAATCCAGGACTCGGGTTGAATGACCACCAGCCAGTCGGTGTGCTCGCGTGCTGCGGTGAACTCGTTCTCTTCCAGCAGCGCCGTCGCAAGCCCAATACGAAGCAGGATCTCTTCGGACGATGGACGTGACCGTTGAGTCGCTTGCAGCTGTGCGGTCAGGCGGTGCTGCTGCGCGTTGAACACTGCCTGCGCGATGTCCGAGTGGCTCGGTCCTGCAGGGGGGGGCATGTTGGGGCGAGTCAGGAGCCCGGGAAGGGCGCAGGCACCGAGCCATGCAGCGACGCAGAGCAGGGCGAAAGCCTGCTTCCAACCGGTCATGGTGCTTCAGACCGCAGAACGCTGAGTAGCTCATGCACGCTGGCGCACCGCTTCCCTGGTTCTTTCTCCATACACTTCAGGATGATGTTGACCAGGTCCTGAGAGAGTCGGGGGTTCAATTCACCTGGATTCGGTGGCGCGGTGTGCAAGTG
>JAGWVZ010000061.1 GCA_018970625.1 Myxococcales bacterium
CACGAGATACCGGTCAAACGGCAACATCTCCGACAGCCATGCTGGCAGTTCAGGGGCAGGCAAACGAACCGATGCAGGGGTACTCATGAACCATTACCTGTCAGCCACCGGCGTTCCATCGAGCGCCGAGAGCCAGAAATCAGCTCCCATGCGCATGACCGAGGCATTGTTATAAATCGTGAAGTGGCCCTGGTCGCCATCCAGATACGAAGCCAGCGTCAACGGAGTGCCGTCCAGCGACTCGCGATTGCCCGAGATGGGTAGCACCTCGGACTCGCGCGCCCACACACGGAATGGATCGACATCCCAGCCGGTGGGGCGAATGGGAGCAGCGTCGGCGGCGATGGTGATGGCGTCAATCTGCGTGAAATGCGTGGTGTCATCCTCGTAGCCGTTTGACATCAACACGTGATTGCCCCGCTCAAAACCGTCCCAGCCACGCCAGTAGCGCACATAGTTGGCCGGATCGACGGGGTCGGCACCCAGCTGCGCGAGCTGCACGATCGGGTGAAAACGGTCCAGAACACCGCTGATCTGCAGCAACCCACCCAGGGTGGACGCAATATCCAGCGGATCTTTGCGTTCGATGATGACAATGCCGAGCACCGCGCCCACGCCATTCAGGAAGAAGCCGTCAAACGAGTCATCGACGGCAGCGACCATGGCACCAATAATGGCCCCCTGCGAGTGCCCGCCATAGACCATACGGTCGGTGTCCAGCGCAGGAATTCCAGGCAGCTGATCCTGATGGTCGCGCAGCAGCCGAACAAAATAGCTCGTATCGACTACCTGCTGCCGGAATGCGGTGCGTCCCGATTCAGGATTCAGGAAGTTGAACGAGTGTAACACCTCGTCGGCGCCCGGGCCGCTGCGACCGGCGTGAAACTGCGGCTGAAAATTCACGATCGCAAAGCCTCGCTCAAGCGCTGCGTTGAATGGATCTTCGCCAAGGTGACCAAACTGTACATCGCGATCGGACGCGTTACCAACCGCGGTGCCGTCCTCCCACAACAACACCGGCAAGGGACCCTCTGCGTCGGCGGGCACCGCCACCGAGAACGGCACCTCTTCGTAGCGCTGAATCTCGGGCAGGCCATCGTCGCCCAGCACCACACCGCCGCCGTCACCAATACCGGCGTACGGCGTCAGACCGCGCTGGAAAATCGGCGTCGTGTACCGACCTCCATAGACCGTGAAGCGCGAGTTCGACAGCTCTTCTTCCAGCACCCACTGCACCACTTCCGGGTCGTTGGCCTCGTTCAGCGCAACATCACGCATGAGACGCGTCTCGAGCACTGGGTCCTGCGTCGTGAACACGGCTGCGACCGCGATCATCGATGGGTCAATGCCGCTCGCGTCCAGACAATCCCGTAATGGAGCATAGGCCGCGTTCAGCGCAGCGTCCGGGTGCGTGCCGGCCAGCGCATCGCGGAACCCGGGAGCCACACCCACGGTCGTCCCCTGCGTTTCACCCAGGCTGCGCAGCACGACAAACGCATAGGGCGTCGCCGGCTCCAGCACCCAGCCATTGACCGTCGCAGCCCGCAGCGTGTTTGCCGCCGTGTACGTCTCGGCCTCCGTAACAAACGTCACCTCCAGTGGGTAACGCGCTGTGCATTGACCGTCACCAAGGCGCACGAGCTGCACACTGCTTGTCTCTGACAGCGTGCCAGCAGGGGGCGGCAGCATGTCAGGCGTCAGTGGACCCGATAACGATGTGTAAAGCACCGGCAATGTCGAAAACCCGCGCGTGTAGGTCTCAATGACCTCCGCGTAGGCTTCCACGAGCAAAATATCCGACGGATTGGGGAAATCAGAGAGCTCGGGTGCCCCATCTGCCGTGACGCGTGAATCCAGAGGCCAAGGCAGACGATAGAAATCAGACGCCGCAGGCTCAAACCGCGGTGTCACCGTGGTCAACCCCACAAAACGTGCGTCCACAGCCGGGTCATACTCAACGGTACCGCTGCTGCCACCGGTATCACCGCCCTGTCCTCCCGCGTCGCCTACACCGCCTGCATCCGCCGAACCTTCACCGAAAATGGCGTCCAACTCGTCTTCGCTACAAGCGCCCAGGCCAAGTGCGAGCACCACAGGGACAAGAACACGGGAGCGCGAGGCCAGATTCAGACGCGACATAAAACCATCGGGGTAAATCCACGCAATACCCCGTCTCTAATGCCTTTGCCAGTGGGCGTCCACTACCCGTGCGGCTGCTCGGCACCTTCCTCAACCGGCGCCTTCACACCCGCCTTCTGCTCGGGCCAGAACACTTTCAGCAGGGCGGGCAGCATAATCAGGTCCCCGACCAGACACACCGTAATCGTAATGCCCAGCAGCTCGGCAAACCACTTGATGGGCACAAACGAGCTGGTCAGCATCACCGAGAGCCCGGCCATCAACATCACGCTCGTCACGATGACCGCCCTGCCAGAGCCTCGTGCGGAGCGAGTCAGGCTGTCGTCCAGCGAGTAACCTTTCGCGTATTCCTCCTTGAAACGGGCGAGCACGTGAATGGTGTCGTCGACCGCCAGACCAATCGCTACCGAGAACGTGATCACCGTCGAGGTGTTCAGGTTGATGTCCCGGAAGCCCATCCAGGCCATCGTCACAAGCAGCGGCAGTACGTTGGGCGGAATGCTGATGAGTCCCATGCGGACGCTGCGAAACAGAAGCGCCATGAACAGAAAAATCAGCACGAACGCCGAACCCAGCGAGCCCCACAGATCGGCCACAAGTGCGGTCAATCCCCGCGCGCCTGAATAGGCGTCGCCCGTCAGGTCCACCCGCAGGTTTTCGGTCTCGCCCAGCAGCGTATCGACCTGCGCCAGCACCTCCTCACTGAACTCAAGACCGCGCTGTGAACCAAAATCACCGATCTTCGCACCCACCCGAAGGTGGCGCCTGTCAAACGTGACCCACGCATCCAGCGCGCTACCGGCCGCGTCTTCCATCAGCGACGCCAGCTGCGCCACCTGCGCCTCCGACGTGAACCGCTGACCGCGCCGCGTAGGGTCTCCCGAGTAGGCCACCCACAGGTCATAGAGCATGTCCGGGTAGGAACGCACGCTCAGCACGCCAGGCTGCTGCCGCATCCACTCCTCGAGCTGCCACACCGCGTTCAGCACCTCGGGGTCATCAAATCGACCCTGAATCTCGCTCGAAAGACTAATTTCATACGGAAGTACACCATCCAGCTCGGCCTGTAGCTGAACGACCTCGCGATTTACCTCTGTCCCGGGCGGAAAGGTCTCTAACAGCCGGGTATCGATCTTCATGTCCATCGCGCCCCAGCCCGCCAGCGCACTGAGCACGATCGAGCCCACCAGAACAGACTTCGGACGCGCAATCACAAACTTCACCGACCGCTCCGAGATCTCCTCCAGAAGTCCCTCTTTGCGTGTCTCACCCGAATGTTTCGGCGGACGAATCAGCGTGAGGATCGGCGGAACAAGCACCACCGTCACCACGTACGCGATCATCACCCCGATCGCAGCCGTAATGCCAAAATTGCGCAGAATCTCGGTACGCGAGGTCACCAGTGAGCCAAACCCAATCGCCGTCGTGAAGGACGTCAGAAAACACGCGACCGTCATCGCCACCATCGTACGACGTGCCGCAATCAGCCGATCCGGCGTATGCGCGTATTCTTCGCTGTAGCGGGCCAGCAGGTGAATAGCGTCGCTGGTGCCAATGATGATCAGCATCGTCGGCAACATCTGGTTCAGAATATTGAACGGCTCGCGCACAAACGCCATGCCGCCCACCACATACAAAACGCTTACCGCCACGGCTGCGAGCGGCAAAAACATACCTGCGAACCACCGAAACGTCAGAAATAGTACGAATCCACTGAGCAGAATCGAGATCGGCACCAGCCGCATCTGATCGCCCAGCATCGTCGTCACCACCCACACCCGCATGTCTGGAATGCCCGCCAGATGCGCCGAAACTCCCGGCGGCATGGGGACCGCATTCAGGTGCGCCTGAAGCCCCGCTACCACCGGACGCAGCGCTGCGATGTTCTCGTACCCGTCATTCAGAAACACCGCCATGACAGCCAGACGACCGCTCTCGCTCACCAGCGTTCCGCGCGCAAAGCTGGCCATTTGCAGGGCGGCGGCCAGCTCGTCCACCTCACTCTGTTCCACCGTATCGCCCTGAATCGGCGAATCGACCACCAATGCATCCGGACCGCCACGCGGAATCGGCGTCGTCGCAATGCTCTCCATGCGGCGCACCCAGGGGTCCTGCGACGCGCGCTCGCCCAGGTCCAGCATGTACTGCAGCACGGGTGGAGTCAGCACCGCGTCGGCTTCCACCACATACAGCACCACGTTCTCGGTCTTGCCGAAGTGCTCGGCAAAAGCCGCGTCAATGGCCTGCTGATCCTCAAACGACGTAAATAATGCCTGCGGACTGAAGTCGGCGCGCAATCCCATGACGGCGATCAGCACAACCGACAGCACAGAGAGCAGCGCCAGAGAGCCAATGGCGACGAATCGGTGACCCATGACCCACGCCGCGGCGTGGTCAATCAGGCGGGCAACTGGAGTCATGGGATACACCTGTACGACAGGCTTCAAGGAGTGCATCGCAGAGATGCCTGACACCGTGATCAGGTGCGTTGCCCGCGATGTTCAGACGTTTGCAGCTCACCCGAAGTGGCCTAGTCGTGCTGCTGGAATGCGACTTCCGGCCACGGAGAAATGCTGTTGTCCAGCAGACCCACGACGGGCGCCGAGCTGTCGTTGAGAACGTGCATGCGAGCGAACGCCAGAGCCCACGCATTCACGATGGTGAACCCGAGCGCCGGGTCGAGCGTATCGCAATAGCCGAGCGCGAAGGTCTGGTGACAACCGCCAGCCAGTTCGATCCACAGCACAGAGACGCCCTCTGTTTCAGCAAACTGCCGGTCGGCGCCGACCTGATCATCGGTGCCACTCATCGCCAGAACCGGTATGGTAACCGAGGCGTGACCATCGGCACCGAAGAGCTCACGGTTGATGGCTCCCGCCAGCGGCATGGCCGCCACAATGCGCTCGTCACGAGCGCCGGCCTCGAAAGCCGCCAGCAGCGCGTCCGAGCAGCCCTCGTTATTGCTGCACATCTCGCGCACACCGTCCATGTCGTAGGTCGCGCCAATGCTACCCCACACAGAGTGCACACCGAAGCTGTGGCCCGACATGACGACGCGAGAGGTGTCGACCAGACCGGCCAGCGGGTCCTCGGCCGGCAGATTCTCGAGCACATTCAGGCTCTCCGACACATCACTGTGCCGATGCCAGTACAGGTCTCGCGGCCGGGGCTCCAGGTTCTGCGTCAGCAGATTGTTGGTGTGATCGGGAGCGACCGCGACCCAGCCATGGCTGGCGAAATGGCGCATCAGGAACGCGCTGGTGCCTGCAAAGCCCTGATGACCATGGGAATACACATGAACCGGATAGCGACCATCGATCACCGGCGGAGCCAGCGCGGCGTTCTCCCACGCCAGCTCGTCCAGGAATGCCCCCGCCAGGTAGTCCGACTGCAAACCAGACGTGTCCGTCGACGGATACCACACATGGATCCGGATCGTGCGCGGCTCATCCCCTTCATAGGCCACATAGGTGTGTTCCAACACACGGTGCCCAATGGTGTGTGGTCCAGCCTCCGCCACATCCCACGTCATCCACTCCGGGACCTCAACGACGTCCGCACCGGCATCGCCCTGCGACGAGCCGTCGGTAGCATCCTCCATGACGTCCGTCGCCGCATCCGCCGACGTATCAGCGCCAGCATCCGGGGCTAAAACGGTCTCTTCCTCTCCGCCGCACCCCACCGCCGCCATGGCCATCAGAGCCGCGATACAACCACACAACACCGATGATGCCCGATTGTGACGGTTGCTCAAACTTGGCGCCGGGCGCTGCAGCGACGACGACACAGCAGAAAAAAGGAAGGACGCTGCAAGCGCCCTGCGACGACGGAGCTGAATCAACATAGCGGCACCGGTGTAAGAACGGATGGTGGAATCTACTCCTGCTCGCAAACCCACGCAACGAGTGTCTGCACCCGCCACGGAATTGGCGCCTGACTGGCGACGCCTTCGCCCGTCGCGGGCCCCCCGTCACTCGCTGTACGCTTGCGCTCGTCTCACCGTTGCACCATGAACGCCGGTTTCGGTGTTCTCCCCTCATGACGAGCAACCCCATGTCCCGATTGTCGCTGCGATCTTCTGGTCTGGTCCTTACCTCTCTGGCCATGCTCGCCGTGGCCGCTTCATGCAGTGCTCCGCAGTCCACCGAACCCGCTGGCGAAGCGCCGGGCGAGTCGTTGTCGGGTGCCCGGGACGCCGGGAGCAACGGTCCACCCGAGGCGCGGCGAGAAGATATCGTGGATACGCTGTTCGGCGTATCGGTAGCGGACCCCTATCGGTGGCTCGAGGACGCCGCATCGCCCGAAGTACAGGCGTGGATGGACGCTGAAGATGCGTGGGCGCGACAGTGGCTAACCCGTGAGGGCGGCGACATGCGGGAGACCCTGCTGCGCCGTTTTCGCGACCTGTACTACGTCGATTCGGTGTCTCCACCCTATCGCCGCGGCGAACGTTATTTCTATTCACGTTCACACGCAGACCGCGAAAAAGACGTTTATTACTATCGGCAGGGCGAAGACGGCGCAGAGATCGTGCTGCTCGATCCCAACACCATGAGCACCGAAGAACGCAATATTACGGTCGACAATATCTTCCCCGACGAGGAAGGGATTCGTTTTGCGTACTCCATGAGCGAAAATGCCGCTGATGAGGCATCGCTGGTGGTCGTCGATATTGCTTCCGGCGAAACACTGGAGGTGCTGGAAGGCGCCAAGTACGCCTCGCCGCAGTGGACGCCGGATGGCACGGCCTTTTATTACACGTATCTGCCGCCCGCGGGGGATACTCCGGTCGACCAGAGACCCGGTCTCGCCGAAATCCGCTATCACGTGGTGGGCACCCCTCAGTCCGAAGACGTGCTGATTCAGGAAGCTACCGGCGACCCCACCATTTTCGTCAGCCCTTACCTGTCGCGCGATGGCCGCTGGCTGCTCACGTATCGCCAGCTGGGGTGGTCTGCCACCGAGGTGACGATCCGTGACCTGCAATCCAGCAACCCGCAGCCGGTTACCCTCGTCGAAGGTCGCGATGCCCTCTTCTCGGTCACCCCACACGAGGACTGGCTCTATATCCACACCAACGATGGCGCTCCGCGCTACCGTCTGTGGCGCGTACCCGCCTCGGCCAACGCGACCGAGCTTCAGATGGAAAACTGGCAGCCGGTCGTCGCTGAAGATGAAGAGGCGGTTCTGGAAGGCGTACAAATCCTGAACGACCACCTCGTTCTGACTTATTTACGCAACGCAGCCTCCGAGATTCGAATTGCCGCGCTGGATGGCACGCCCGTGCGCACCGTGGAGTTACCGGCGATTGGTTACAGCGGGGGCTTTGTTGGGCACCCCGACGACGATACCGCCTATTTTTCATTTCAGAATTTTGTTACGCCAACCGAAATCTATCGTACCCAGGTTTCGAGCGGTGAAACCTCGCTCTGGACGCGTGTGGAATTACCGATTGACGCCACACCCTACGAAGTCGAACAGGTCTGGTATCCATCGGTCGATGGCACCGAAATCTCGATGTTTATTGTTCGGCGTAGCGACGCACCGCGCGATGGCTCATCTCCCACCCTGCTCTACGGATACGGGGGATTCAACGTCTCGTTACTGCCCTGGTTCCGTGCCAGCATTTATCCATGGCTCGAGGCGGGTGGCACCTACGCAGTCGCCAACCTGCGCGGCGGTGGCGAATATGGCGAGGCGTGGCATCAGGCTGGCATGCTCGCCAACAAGCAGAACGTGTTCGACGACTTCATCGCCGCTGCCGAATACCTGATTGGTAATGGCTACACGGCGAGCGACCGTCTGGCGATCTCGGGTGGCTCCAACGGGGGTCTGCTGGTGGGTGCGGCCATGACCCAACGGCCAGAGCTGTTCCGCGCCGTGATCTGCGCCGTGCCACTCCTCGATATGGTCCGCTATCACCTGTTTGGCTCAGGTCAGACCTGGACCCGGGAATATGGCTCGGCTGAAAACGAGAGTGACTTCGGCGTACTGCACAACTACTCGCCATACCACAGAGTACAGCCTCAAACAGCGTATCCCGCCCTGCTCATGATGTCGGCCGACAGCGATGACCGCGTCGACCCCATGCATGCACGCAAATTCGTGGCGCTCGTGCGCGAACACAACACCTCCGACTTTCCCGTGCTGTTGCGCATCGAGCGCAACGCCGGCCACGGAGGAGCTGACATGACCAGTCAGGCCGTAGAGTACTCGGCCGACCAGTTCACGTTCCTCATGCGTGAGCTGGGTCTGCAATACCCCTGAAACATTGCGCGAACGGCCGGGTTGTGTGTATCTGAAACCCTTGCTTTCGCTGGAGTGAGCATGTCACGTGCGTTCGGAAAGGTTCTACTCTTCGGAGAACACGCCGTCGTACACGGGGTCCCTGCCATCGCAGCCGGACTACCGCTGGACGTTGTGGCCCGCGTGGCGCCTTCTTCCGACGGCCTCTGGCATGTGGAGGCGCCGAGCTGGCGGCTCTCGGAGCATGGGCCCCACTCTCGCGTCGTGCAGGCATTGAGCGCTCTTGCGCACGCACTCCACCTGCCCGCCTCCATGACGGTCACGCTGGACGCTGCTGTGCCGGCTGGCGCAGGGCTCGGTTCAAGCGCGGCGATGGCCATCGCTGTAGGCCGTTCGCTGCTGGAGTTTTACGATAAAGCGATACCGGATGAGGCTTTGTTCGATGCCGCCATGGCTTCAGAGAGGGTCTTTCATGGTAATCCCTCGGGTCTGGACCATATGGCTGCCATGCGGGGTGGCGTCTTTCGCTTTCTTCGAGGCCAGCCCCCTGTTGCAGAGGCCATTACGCTCGGCGCTCCGCTACAGCTGGTGATAGCGCAGGTTGACCACGGTGGAGATACCGGACAGCTGGTGGCAGGTGTCGCTCAGCGTCGGCTTCGACACCCGGCCACGTTCGATCACCTGCTGACGTCGTTTCGGAGCGTCGTCGACGACGCCACCACCGCCCTGACAAACGGTCGTCTATCGGACGTCGGGGAGCTCATGAACATCAATCACGGCCTGCTCAGCGCCATCGGAGTCTCCACGGCATCCCTGGATGTCGCTGTCCATGCGGCACGTGAAGCCGGCGCTCTCGGCGCCAAACTCACCGGGGCTGGCGGAGGCGGGTGCATGATCGCGCTGGTCGACGCCACCACCTGTCAGGCCGTAGAATCCACCTTGAAAGCCGTCTCGCAACAGCAATGGACGGTTGTCCTGCCCTGCTGACTCGCTCCCACCCTGGTGCCATTCCGTGACTTCATCCGTAACCGCCATCGCCCATCCCAACATCGCGATCATCAAGTACTGGGGCAAGCGTGACGAGACGCTCAATCTGCCAGCAGCCGGCAGCCTGAGCCTGACACTGGGCCCGATCGGAACACGCACGACCGTCACATGGGGGCAGGACTCCGACTCGCTAACGCTCGGCGGACAGGTGTTTTCAGGGCGGGAGTTGACCAAAGTCTCCCGTTTTCTTGACCTCGTGCGCGCCATGCAGCCGGATCTGCGAGGTGCGGCGGTCGTGTCGGCCAACGATTTTCCAACCGCGAGTGGGCTGGCGTCGTCATCGAGCGCCTTTGCTGCGCTGGCGGTAGCTGCGACCCATGCCGCCGGGCTGAAGCTCGACGAACCGGCGCTGTCCGTGTTGGCCCGTCAGGGGTCTGGCTCCGCGGCACGCAGTGTGTGCGACGGCTTCGCGCGCATGCACGCCGGCAAGCGCCACGACGGAACTGACGCCTGGGCAGAGACGGTGTTTGCATCGGATCACTGGGATTTGCGGGTCGTGATTGGAGTGACCACCGAGGCCCAGAAAGAGGTCAAATCCACCGACGGCATGAATCTGACGATGCGTACAAGTCCCTACTATCAGGCGTGGGTTGACTCTGTGGAACCGTCGATCGATGAAGCCATGCAGGCGATCTCGACCCGTGATTTCGCGCGACTCGCTGAGCTGGCCGAAGCCTCGGCCTTGCAGATGCACGCCAGCGCGATCGCGGCGGTGCCAGGCGTGCTGTACTGGCGCGGCGCGACCGTAGAGCTGATTCACGCCGTTCGACACTGGCGCGAGCGCGAAGGAGTCCCGGTGTTTTTTACCATCGACGCAGGACCGCACATCAAGGTGTTTACGCCCGCTGAAAATGCCGCAGACGTAGCCGCGCGCCTGCAACAGGTCCCCGGCGTTGTACGGACCATCACGACCCACCCGGCACCCGGTGCCGCCACCGTTTCACCCTGAGGAACCCTGTATGACGGAAACGGCAATCGCGCATCCGGTTCAGGCCCCCGGCAAAATGATGTGGTTGGGGGAGTACGCGGTTCTGGACGGCGCACCGGCCATTGTCGCCGCCATTGATCGGCACGTGCGCGTGACCTTCGAACCCGGCGGATCAGGCCTTCGGCTCACGTCAAACCTCTGGGATGGCGAGTGGACGGCCCAGTCGGGTGACGGCGCCCTGCTACCCGAACCACCTGCCGAAGCGCAGCGGCTGGTCTATGCGGTCATTCGCACTGTCGCAGACGCCCTCATCGACGTGCGATGGCAGGCCGGCGTTTTGCACATCGACTCTGCCGAATTATCGCACGAATCCAAGCTGGGACTCGGTTCCAGCGGCGCGGTAGCCGCAGCGTTGACCGTAGCGCTCGCCGGACGCGCGTTACCCGTTGATTCGCGCCTGCTCGAGCTTGCCCTTCAAGCGCACCACACGTTTCAGGGCAGGGCGGGGTCGGGGTCAGACGTCATCGCGTCGATGCTGGGCGGGGTTGTGCACTGCGGTGGCGGACGACCACCTTTTCGTATCACCGAACCCGTACCATCCTTCGTAGCCTTTTATGCCGGCCATAGCGCCGACACCCGTGACATGGTGCGGCGCATTCGCCAATGGCAACAGGGTGGCGGGCAGGAAGCGGTAAAGTTGCTGGCACGACTGCGTGATATTGCCACACGCGGCGCGTTCGCATTGCGAAAAGATGACCGCCCGGGATTCATTGACGCGGTGGTGCGCTTCGCGCGAGCGGAGCGTGAGCTTACCGCGGCGTCCGGCGTACCGATCATCTGCGAATCCATCGAACGAATAATGGAATTCTGTTTTCATAACAGCTACATAGCCAAACCTTCCGGGGCCGGAGGCGGCGATGTGGTGGTGGCTTTTCACCTGCAACCCGAAGTCGCCTATGACGCCAGCGCCGAGCTGCACGCACGCGGCTGGCTACGCGACGCTGCGCGCGAACGCCCTTTCGAGTTCCTGAACCTGAACGTTGCGGTCGACGGTGCACTGGCCGCACTCACCGGCCGCCAGGTAGCCTGAGCGCTGCTTCGAAGAGCGGTTTCGCACCACATACACGCCAGAGAAGGTTCGCTGGGTGTGGCTGCGCATCACACGTGGCATCCGGCATCGTAGCGGAGACGCGATGCAGACTTATTTGCTCTGCCCTCACGATTTTACGCACCGTTTTTCACAAGTCGTCGACATCCACACAGAACCCCCAATTTCGGTGGTTCGGATTATCGACTGATTTGTATGCGAACCAATCTTCATGACGCCATAGCGTGGGTACTGACCCGTGACCACCGATTGCTGTCAGACCTCATTCACCGCCTGTTTCATTTCGATTTGCCCAG
>JAGWVZ010000791.1 GCA_018970625.1 Myxococcales bacterium
AAGGGGCAAACCTGCACCTTCCCTGTGATATCGACTTTACGCAGGCAGCGCTCGGCGGAACGGTCGAGATTCCCACCACCGACGGAACACGCGAAGTCACGATCGCCGCCGGTACGCAACATGGTCAGACCCACGTGTTGCGTGGAGTTGGCTTGCGGCATGTGAACAGGGACGCGCGCGGTGATCTCGTCGTTCACTTTCAGATCAAGGTACCCCGGGACCTCTCCGCACGCCAACGGGAGCTGCTGGCACAGCTCGCCGAAGAGAATGGCGCCAGAGTAAAGGCCGCTCACGCCGGTCTCTTCTCTAAACTCGCGTCGATCTTCTCGAACAGCGCAGAGTAAGCCTCTCCACGGTCGCATTCGGCTAACCGACATTCGTCAGGGCGAAAGCTGGCGCCGCGCTGCATCCGCCGCCGAGTAGTCGCCGCGTTGCTCGTGAGCCTCTACCAGCAGCTGCAACGTCTCACGACGGTCTTCGGCGCCCAGTTCAAGCTCCAGCTCCAACTCGCGAACAGCCATTTCCCAGTCGCGCACACCCATCGCGGCGCGACCGGACAATCCGTGCGCGTCGGGGTCAAACAGCGCGATTTGCAGGAATCGAGTCGCCAACTCCATCGCGTCCTCTTCGCTTCCCTCCACGTCCAGCGTCGCGCGCGCAGCGCGCTCGGCCGCATGGGCGTCGTTCTCATCCAGATGCGATACCTCTGTCCAGAGCGCACGCGCAACAGCGCTGTCACCCTGCGCCTCAGCCAACTCTGCGAGCTCCACGCGTGCCTCAGAACCACGTGCATAAAGCGCCGCTGCCCGCTCCAGAACCTCTCTCGCCTGAGACGCCTGACCTGACTCGCGCAACGCCCTGCCGAGCTCTACAAGCCCTGAGTAACTCTGCAATCCAGCGTCATGAAGGCGAGTAAAGGCCTGAATCGCAGCCGCAGATTGCCCGGACTCTCGTGCCGCAAGACCCGTTACGTAAAGCGCCAGTGGTTGACGTGGGTCCAGCGCAAGAGCGCGTTCCAACTGCGCAATCCCCGCCTCGGAATCACCGTTCACCAGCAGACTTACCCCATATTCGCTTACGAATTGCGCATCATTCTCGTCGCTCGCCGCGCGCGCCGCGAAGTGAGCAACATCGGAATAAACCGACAAATCAGGCTCGTACAGCGAAAGCATCGGTCCAAGCTGCTCGCTCAGCCAAAGCTCGAACTCCTCGTCCAACGCGGTGGGTTCACAGCCCAGCACACTTCGAATCGCGTCGCCCGTCGTGGCGCTGTCGGCAAATGCCGCCAACATCTGCATCAACGCGCCACGCCCGCGAGTCGAGGCAATGTACTCCACAAGCAGGAACGCCTGATAGTACGCCGCCAATACCTGCCCCATGTCATCAACACTCGTAAACGCCTCATCAAGGGACTCTACCGGCACCAGCCGGCGGTGCTGCAGCGACTGCACCATCGCAATCTGTTCGTCGCGTCGCCAATGCTCGTGTACGAGCGACGTATCATACTCGGCCAGGCCTTCCGCAAACCAGCGGGGCAACCGGTAGCGCGAAGCGTTTAACGCGAACACATGGCTCAGCTCATGCTCCAGCACCAACTGCCAGTTAAAGTTGCCCTCTGAAGGCGAACGGCTTGTCACCAGATGACCGAAGCAAATGCCGTGCGGACTCACGTGAGGCAGGCCTACAGATCGAATACCGAAGCTCGCGCCGTCCGGAAAAATCTCAATCGAGACCGGAGTTTCCGGGACAATCCCATACCATTCCACGAACCTTTGCCAGGCTGCGCCCATGATGCCGGGCACATATCGCTGCAGCATGGAGTGCTCAGATTCATGGAACCGGTACTGCACCCCGGGGA
>JAGWVZ010000792.1 GCA_018970625.1 Myxococcales bacterium
ACTGCTGCACGACTGAACGGTGGGGCGGTGCGGTCGTATGCGGAGTTGGCAACCGCCTTTCCTGTGCAGGTCCTGGATCCAGACGCCCATAAGCTCATCGAGGACAGCGCAACCCGTCGGCGCCGGTGGCTGGACTGGGTCGTGTTCCACGTGGAACCACCGTTCGCTGGTGCCTGGGCTCGCTACCAGCGGGCGCTGTTGCAACGCAACGCAGCCCTGAAGCGCGGCCTCGCATCGCTCGACACCTGGGACCACGAACTGGCCAAGGAGGGGGAGGTGTTGTCTGCCTCACGCCAGCGGGTATTGGCAGCGCTCCAGTCATATTGGGCGGACTTGACTGCAGAGTTGCTTGGGCTGGATATCTCCTTGGGGTACGCAGCAGGCTGGGATCAGTCCGCTCCACTGGTCGATGCGCTGTCCGCCTCGCTACCCCGCGACCGCGAGAGAGGTATGACTCACGTCGGTCCTCACCGAGCGGATATCAGCCTGCGGATTCGTGGTAAGGCGGCCCGCGAGATTCTCTCGCGCGGCCAGCAGAAGTTGGCAGCTGTGGCGCTCAGCCTTAGCCAGTTAGAGTTTCTGAGGGTGGAGCACGACTTGCGGCCAACCCTGTTGCTTGACGATCCATCAGCCGAGCTGGATCAGGAGCGACTAGGCCGATTTATCGCCCGTGTGCAGGCCCTGGAGACCCAAATTCTGGTCACGGCACTGGAGCGGGACTACCGCCTGTTCGGCCAACCTGAACACGTGTTTCACGTGGAACAGGGCAGGGTAATTCGAGTATAATTTCGCATCCTCCCAGCAGGCTTTCGCATGACCGACGCAGACGTCTACGATTCCAGTAAAATCAAGGTCTTAAAGGGCCTCGACGCTGTCAGAAAACGCCCGGGAATGTATATCGGTGATACCGACGACGGCACCGGCCTGCACCACATGGTTTTCGAGGTCGTCGACAACTCTATCGACGAGGCGTTGGCGGGCCATTGTGACCGCGTGGTGGTTACGATTCACGCCGATGAATCCGTCACCGTCGAAGACAACGGCCGCGGCATTCCTGTCGACATTCACGCCGAAGAAGGTCGTTCCGCCGCTGAAGTCATCATGACCGTGCTGCATGCCGGCGGTAAATTCGACGACAGTTCCTACAAGGTGTCCGGTGGTTTGCATGGTGTCGGCGTTTCAGTCGTCAACGCGTTGTCCGACGTGTTGCACCTGACAATCCATCGCGGCGGCAAACTCTACAAGCAGGAATACCGGTTGGGAGAGCCTGTGGCACCGCTCGCCGAAGTGGGCACGACGGACCGCAAGGGCACGAGCGTGCGCTTCAAGCCGAGCGCCACGATCTTCACGAACATTGCGTTCGACTACGACATTCTCGCCAAGCGTTTGCGTGAGTTGTCGTTCCTCAATAGCGGCGTGTGCATCGAACTCATCGACGAGCGCGAAGACAAGGCCGAGGTGTTTCAGCACGAAGGGGGTTTGCAAGCCTTCGTCAAACACCTGAACCGATCGAAGCAAGCCATCCACGATCAAGTGTTCTGGTTTCGTTTGCAAGAAGGTTCAATCGGCGTCGAAGTTGCGATGCAGTGGAACGACTCCTACGCCGAGTCGATGTTCTGTTACACGAACAACATTCCGCAAAAAGACGGCGGCACGCACCTTGCGGGCTTTCGCGCTGCACTGACCCGCACGCTCAACGATTACATCGAAAAGGAAGGTATCGCCAAGCGCGAGAAAGTCCCGACCACCGGTGACGACGCGCGCGAAGGTCTGACCGCGATCCTCTCCGTGAAATTGCCGGATCCCAAATTTTCCTCGCAGACCAAGGACAAGCTCGTCTCCTCCGAGGTCAAG
>JAGWVZ010000793.1 GCA_018970625.1 Myxococcales bacterium
AGCACGATCTGGTATTCCTGATCTGCAACCAACTGAAGGCCTTCGAGCGGGGTTACCCCTACGACCTCCCCATTGATGACAATCTGTGCACCTACTGGGTTGGAACGAATATTCACGACGCCGACTTCCTGCGCAGCCACGAGCGCAAACTGCACATTCATGGTATCGGCGTTTTCAAGGGTAAAGGAGTCGGTTGCGGTCTCAAAGCCTAGTTTCTCGATACGCAGCTGGTGTTCCTCGAACAGCGAGAGGCCGTCGACCTGAATCGGCGGCGGACCGGGATAGACGGTGCCATCAACAGAGAGCACCGCGTCAGTCGGCTCAAAGGTTACCCGAACAGAACCGCTCAGATTGGCTGCAGCGTTTGGATCGCGCTGGAGGGTAGCTGCCACGACCGCGGGTGCATCTACCGTTGGTGTAACGGACAAGCTAACCGGCAGGAACCCCTCGGCTGCGAGAGCTACCGACGCTTCCTGCCCTGGAATCGCCTGCAACTGTGCGGGTGTAACACGCCCAGTATCCTGACCATTCAATGAGATAGCGGCGCCGGGCGGCTCCGAGGTGAGGACAATGAAAGCCGGAGTGCCCGATGCAGACGAGCTGGTCACGGTGTTGGTCAGAACAATCGGGTCGTCCTTGAGGAACGGAAGCACAGCAAAAATCAGTGCTACGGAGACCGCAAGTACACCTGCCAGAACCGCCAGAAGCCGCGACGTTCTGCGGGCTTTCTGCAGTTGGTCCAACAGGGCGGCAGACGCTTCAGAAGGAATCAGAGACTCCACCCGCGGAGGCGGTGGCAAATCCGCTGCTGCGGCATCCCCCAGCGACTCCAGGCCTTTGCCCTCCTCGCGCGCGATACCTCGCGTGATCGCGGCTGCAGGCAAGGCTGGTACGGCAGACGTAGTCCGGGTGACGCGTGCATCGAAAGTTGAAAGGTCAATGGTCGCTTCGCTGCGCTCAGGCGCCTGCAAAACCTTCTGAATTACCGCCTCGAGTTCGCCAATTTCATTGGCAAACCGGCGTTGCATCCAGTCGCCGAGCTTCTCGCCGTTCACGTCCGAATTCAACTCGACCAGAATGGCATCCAGCGCGTCGGCGAGCGCCTCGCAATCATCGAAACGGTCATCGGTGGGCCGAGCGAGACACTTCATCACCACTTCGTCCACGAGGGGGGGCAAGTCGGAACGGGTCGTGGAAGGCCGTGGAATTTGTTCCTCGGTAACGGCGACAATGGTCGACATCTGGTTTTCGCGCTGGAACAGCCGTCGCCCTGTGAGGAGTTCATGCAGCACAATGCCGAGTGAAAACAGGTCACTGCGGTTGTCCAGCGCTCTGCCACGCACCTGTTCGGGAGACATGTAGGCGGTCTTGCCGGCGAGCTCCCGCGTCTCTGAATCGTTGGCTGCGGCGACGGCCAGCCCAAAGTCGAAAACCTTCACACGACCATCGTGCGCAACCATCAGATTTTGCGGGCTGATGTCGCGGTGCACCAGATCGAGTCTGGCGCCATCGAGGTCGCGCACACAATGAGCGTGCGCGAGTCCTCGCGCAGCTTCTGCGATGATAAACAGGGCAAACTCGAGCGGGAATTGCTCTTTGCCCTGCTCCAGCCGTGCCACGACTTCTTCCAGCGTCTGCCCCGCCACATATTCCATGATCAGGCTGTGACGCGATTCGATCTCTTCGGCGTCGTGGACCGAGATCAGGTTGGCATGACGGAAAAGCCCACCGATGCGAGCCTCGTTATAGAACATCGAAACGTGAGAAGCGTCACCGTTGACGTGAGGCAGAATGCACTTGATGGCAACCAGCTTATCGAACGTTCGAGGTCCGCTGCGCAGAGC
>JAGWVZ010000794.1 GCA_018970625.1 Myxococcales bacterium
TGCTACGTTACCCCGAAGGAACACCTTGGCCTTCCCAATCGGGAGGATGTCAAAGTCGGCGTCATTACCTACAAAATCGCGGCTCATGCAGCGGACCTCGCGAAGGGGCACCCCGGGGCACGGCTGCGAGATGACGCGCTATCGAAAGCGCGATTTGAGTTCCGTTGGCAGGACCAGTTCAACCTCTCCCTCGACCCGGACACTGCGCGGTCGTATCACGACGAGACACTGCCCGCCGAGCCGGCCAAAACCGCGCATTTCTGCTCCATGTGCGGCCCGCGATTCTGCTCCATGGAGATCACACAGCAACTTCGTGACTACGCTGCCTCGACAGGCGCGGAGACATTCGACGAGGCTCGCGAGCGCGGACTTCGCGAACAATCGAGGGCGTTTGCCGACGCGGGCCAGCAGCTGTATCTGGACGAGTAAGGGTGAAGACTTGCGGACGGGGGTGCAGCAGCCGCTCCCTTACCCGACGCGCCAGCGGCGCTGCGACGGTTGTCTGCCGATCAGCGAATGATGCAGGGCGTGAGCCTCATCGAGCTACTGCATCACCTGTCGGCATGGCGTATCCGACACACTCCAGAATCTCGATGGCCGATTCGTAGCGTCCGAACGGCGGCATGATGTAGGCACCTCTCACCCGGTCACGCACAGCCAATAACGCTTCCTGCGCAATTCGGACGCCTTCCTGACGGGCTTCGACGCCCTGCCCGGCCCTCTCCATGCGCTGGCGAATCGCAAGGGGGATTTGCATGCCCGGCACTTCGTTGTGAAGGAACTCAGCATTGCGATACGAGGCCAGCGGTAAGAGGCCGATGAGTACAGGTACGTCAAAGTGGCGGATGTCACTCAGCAGCCGATCCAGCAGCGCAGGGTCATACACAGGCTGTGTCATGATAAAGTTGGCGCCAGCTTCGATTTTCTCTTCCAGACGGCGGAGCTCCCGGTCGTAGTCACTGGCTCCGGGCTCTACACCGCAAGCCATCACGAACGAAGTCTGACCGCCGAGCGGACGCCCAGCTGGATTGATGCCCCGGTTAAAGTTTTCGATCATCCGGATTGCGCCGATGGAGTCGAGATCGAAGACAGCCGTGGCATTTGGATAATCGCCCATTTTGGGAGGGTCACCCGTTATGACGACGAGGTTGTTTAGTCCAAGCTGTTGATAAGCGAGAATATCCGACTGCAGACCCAGCAGATTACGGTCCCGCATGCAGACGTGAATGATCGACTCCATTCCGAGCTGCTGCTGCACGCGAAGACCGAGCGCCCAGTTCGACATGCGCACACTTGCGCGAGGCCCATCGGCGATGTTGATCACGTCGACCCCCGCCGCCTGAAGCATCCGGGCAGCCTCGATCGACTTTTTTGGGTCCAGACCTGTTGGTGGGTTGACCTCTACGGAGACAACGAAGCCGTCGCCCGAAGCCAGCTTGGCTGCCAGTCTGGAGCGCTCGGAAAACGGTACTGGTACGATGACATCGGCGGGCTTTGCGGGAATGAGTTCTTTGATGTGGATGGGAGCTGACGCCGACTCGGAAGAGCCGAGCATGCGAACAGCGCCCGCCATCGCGCGGATATGGTCGGGAGTTGTGCCACAGCACCCGCCTACAACCCTGACGCCGAGTTTTAAAAAACGCCGCGCAAACACCAGAAAATACTCCGGTGTTGCCATGTAGATCATGCGGTCATCGACTCGTTTCGGATACCCAGCGTTAGGAAAGATGGAGACGGGCACCCCGTGGCCGATCATTTGCTCGGCGATGTGGTACGACTCATGCGGTCCATCGGCGCAATTGGCCCCGACGACATCCGCTCCGGCGTCTCGCAGCATGGTGGC
>JAGWVZ010000795.1 GCA_018970625.1 Myxococcales bacterium
CAAGGCTGTCATTCATGTGGAGTCGGCGTTCAATCCGAACGCGGTCAGCCACGAAGGTGCCATGGGCCTGATGCAGTTAATGCCTGGCACGGCGGAGTATCTGGGATGCGCGGATCCGTTCGACCCGCGTCAGAACATCATGGCTGGCACGTACTATTTACGGATCCTGAGCAATCAGTACGACGGCGACATTAATCTTGTGCTATCCGCCTACAACGCAGGCAGCGGCAACGTCGCGCGGGCCGGCGGTATCCCTTTCGAGCAGACTCAGCGTTACGTCGTGCGCGTGTTCGAGTTCTATCGGGTCTATTTGCAGGAAGGCTGAGTCATGGCACAGGTACAACGGTCGAGTGTTCGGAAGGACCTCTGGAATCTTCCCAATATCCTGACCATGGGGCGGATCGCAGTGATTCCGGTCGTTTGCTGGTTGCTCTATCTGGGTGAGCCGATTCATTGCGTATTTGCGACGGCCCTGTTTGGGGCGGCCGCATTTACAGACTGGCTGGATGGCTGGCTGGCCCGTCGACAGAACCTCGTCTCACTGACGGGAAAATTTCTGGATCCGCTGGCCGACAAACTGCTGGTGATGGCCGTCTTTTGCACGCTGCTGCCCATGGATCGCATCCCGCTGTGGTTCGTCGTGCTATCCCTGTCGCGAGAGTTCTCCGTCACAGGTTTGCGAGCGCTCGCCGCAGGAGAGGGTCTCATCATCGCCGCCGACTGGGGCGGAAAGTGGAAGACCGCCTTTCAGCTTGTCGGTCTGGTATGCCTGATGATCTACCATCCCTACGAGGTAGACTACGGGCCGTTCAGTCTCTGGATCACATTCGCAAACGTCGGTCTGGCGCTGCTGATGATTTCTCTGGCTTACAGCCTCACCAGCGGGTGGGCCTATTTTGCAGGCTTCCTGCAAGCGATCGAGCAGCGTGAGAACGCGCCCGATGCAACGTAAGGACGAGCTCGTAGAGACGCTATCGTCCCGAGCCTCGCTGTAACACCATTCGTCCCACCACTTTGACGGGATCCTCGTCAGCGCGGAAGACCGTGACGGTGGCTCCCGCCTGCCGGATTCGCTCAATCGCCGACCTTAAACCGCGCCCATAGGGCATGGCAAACAGGGTCCTGAGAGCGTCGTCCACATCGCTTTCGCTCACCGTCGACACGTACGACGGCACCCACGGCACGAGAAACGACACCCTCCGTCCAGAAACGGTTAGTCGAACCACCGATTGTGCAATGTTCTCGAGCACTTCCGCGTCCAGCAAGTCCGTCATCACCAGCACATCGGCACCTGCGCGCAACGAGAGCGCCTTCTGCAAAAGAGCGCACAGCGCGGCTGCCCGTGGACCGGGTCGAGCGTCTGCCCGGACTGGTAGTTGAATTCCGTGTGCGGCAGCCACTTCGGCCAGTGTCGGTTCACTTCCGATCGGAAAACCAGCCGCCACCAGCCTCCCGCGAAGCGCAGGCAGCGCGTTGGGGTCCGCCTGCGCCATCTGCGCATGAATCCAGGTCAATTCCTGTCCTTCCATCATCGCGACCCGTTCAGGCCCGAGCGCCGCTCGCAGAGGCCACTCGTCCAGCAGCATGCGGGCCAGGTCGGATTCCGGCCAGTCACAGACGCCAGGGTGTGGAAGGTTGGCAAGCAACAACAGATGGTCGCCCAGCTGACTCCTGTGCCGCGCTCCCCGGGCGGAAGGTAGCGAACCGACCAGGCGATCGCTGAAGGTCGCCACGCCCACGGCGTCGTCGGGGTGATTCGCCAGACTCACAGCACACCACGCCACAGAGATCATGTGATCGAGCCGCTGAAGTGGCTCTCCACCCTGCATCGACGGACTGA
>JAGWVZ010000062.1 GCA_018970625.1 Myxococcales bacterium
GACGGCCGCCACAAGGGCGGCCGCTACGAGGCACGGATCAGGAGATCTCACGGGGCGGCCGTTGCACGTGATTCAACCCACGTACGCAAACAAAAACCACCGTGAATTCAAAGACGGCCGCCACAAGGGCGGCCGCTACGAGGCACGGATCAGGAGATCTCACGGGGCGGCCGTTGCACGTGATTCAACCCACGTACGCAAACAAAAACCACCGTGAATTCAACGCCGTAGTGGCCGACCACCGTGTCGGCCACCCGGTTGCGCACCGCGCCTGAACAAGCGGTACAGGAGAACGTGCGATATCTCGTGCAGGCAGCCACAAGGGCGGCCGCTACTGTATCATGTTCATTTTATGTCGTTGTTTCAGGCACATGGCCGACACGGAGGTCGGCCACCCGGTTGCGCACCGCGCCCGAACAAGCGATACGGGAGAACGTGCGATATCACGTGCCGGCCGCCACAAGGGCGGCCGCTACCGGGGCGAACCGAAGCCGCCCCCGCCGGGCGTCGCGATGGTGATGCGGCTGCCGGCTGGCCACGTTGCGGTGCCTTTGCCGGGCAGCGCGATGCGTTCGCCGTTGTGGTCAACGTATTGCGTGCCGGGTTGGCCGGCGGAGCCGCCGCGAGCGCCGGGCGCGCCGTGCGTACGACGCTCTGCGATGATGGTCACGACGGTGTCGGTGAGCAGCTCGAACGTGCGAATCAGGCCATTGCCGCCCGGGTAAAGACCGGCGCCACCGCTACCGGACCGCAAACGATACTGCCGCACACGCAGCGGAAACGCATGCTCCAGCGCTTCGATCGGAGTGTTGAGAGTGTTCGTCATGTGCGCCTGCATGGCGTGCGCACCCGAGCCCGTGGGCCCACCTCCGTGGCCACCGCCCATGGTTTCGTACATCACCCACGCCCGGTCTGCACCGGGCACCGACCCCAGCAGCAGATTATTCATGGTGCCGTATGAACAGGCCGGCATGGACAAAATCTGCTGCATCGCCTGAAACAGCAAATCCACCAGCCGCTGACTGGTCTCGACATTTCCCGCCGCCACCGCGGCTGGCCACACCGGATCGACAATCGTCCCCGAACGCGTCACCACCCGGCAGCGGCGCATGATACCACCGTTTGCCGGCGTCTCTGCGGGCAATAAACACAGCAACAGATAAAAGGCTGCCGACTCGGCGATCGCCCGCGGCGCATTCAGCGGGCCTTGCACCTGCAGCGCACAATCGCGAAAATCCACGACCATATGGCCATTTTGAACGGTTACCCGAACGTGCAGCGGAACCGGTTCACCCGTCCCGTTCGCGTTGTCCATCTGATCGCACGCTTCCACCACCACATCGCCCATCGCGGCCAGACGCGCCGCCACCAGCCGCTCGGCATAATCCTGCAGGGCGGTGGCCATGGTCAGCAGGGTTGCGCGACCATGCGCCTGCGACAGCTCATGCAGCCGCTTTTCACCCAGGTGCACACAGGCCACCTGTGCCGCCATATCTCCTTTGCGTTCGAAAGGTGTACGCGACACCGCATACAGCGACTCTGTTACGGCAACCGTGAGCAATACCGGCGGGGTTCGCCAACCTTCCTCGTCGATATGCGTCGATGGCGGCAACGAACCTGGCGCGATACCGCCGACATCGGCATGGTGCGCTCGCACGGCCACATAAAAATCAGGGGTCTCTGAACCCTCCAGCGATACGGCATGTACCAGCGTAATATCCGGTAAATGTGTACCGCCCGCATACGGATCATTCACGATAGCGGTCTGGCCAGCGCGCGGAGAGAGCGCAGATATCACGGCCTTCACACACAGCGGAGCTGCGCCCAGGTGCACCGGAATATGTGCGGCCTGCGCCACCATGTCGCCAGCACCATCAAATATCGCACAGCTGTGGTCGCGCCGCTCCTTGATATTCGGCGAAAAGGCAGCGCGGGTGAGCACCTCGCCCATCTCCTCGGCAATGGCCGAGAATCGGTTGCGGAATAATTCAATTTCGATGGCGTCGATGCTCATATTGTCTCCACGCGATGCAGCACCACCCCACCCGTGGGTTCGGGCAACGCCTGCCATCCTGCGGCCACCCACACCGTACACGCGGGGTCACGAATCACCGCTGGCCCGTGCACGACATCGTTCAGCATGGGCTTGCCCACAGGCATCGACGGCGACTCCTGCCCCAGCGCACGCACGCGCAAGGTCACCCAGTCGATGGGCGAATCCACGACGTAGCCGAACACCCGCAGATGCTCTTCGCGAAACGCCGACTCGGTGTTGGCGTCGTCTTCCGCGGGCACCACCGACAGTTCAAAACTCTGTCCTCGGAAGCGTAATTCCGCCCTGATTTCGATTGTGGCCAAACTCCCGCCAAAAGAACTCTTTTGTTCTGCTCCACCCACCGCCTGTATCATCTCATTCAGCAATCTGTGGCGGTGCGCGGCCGACAGCCCCAGTACGGTCTGCGAACGCTCCTGAACGGTACGCGAGACCAGCATGCCGACCGCGCTCAACAACCCCGCGCGCGCCGGAATAAACGCGCGTTTCATGCCCAGTAATTCGGCCAGCGCACACACATGCAAACCGCCCGCGCCACCAAAGGCGCACAGGGTCATGCTGCGCGGGTCCAGACCTCGCTGCACGGTCATGCGCCGAATCGCCTGCGCCATTTTCTCAGTAGCAATGCGGATTGCGCCACGCGCCGCATCAGGCACATCCGACCCTATTGCCGAAGCGATGGGCTCCATGGCCTTCCAGGCGCGTTCCACATCAATCGGGTGTTTTCCACCGAGCAGAATATCGGCAGGTAAATGGCCCAGAATGGCGTGGGCGTCGGTAACCGTGGGCTCGGTGCCTTTGCCATAACAGGCAGGTCCAGGGTCAGCGCCCGCCGACCAGGGCCCCACGCGAAGTGCGCCTCCGGCGTCGACGCGAATCAGACTACCGCCGCCGGCGCCGATGGTATGAATATCGAGCATGGGAATCGCCAGCGGAAAATCACCGACAAAACCCTCATGTCGCAGTTGTAATTCGCCGCTGCAGACGGTGACATCGGTCGATGTACCGCCCATATCAAAGGCCACTACGGCACCAATGCCAGCGTCGATGGCAGCGCGGGTCGCGCCCACCACGCCACCAGCCGGACCGGATACTGCCGTATGTACGGGATATTGCGCCGCCATTTCCACAGGGATTCGCCCGCCTGACGAACCCATAATTTCCACATGTTCTGCAAGGGCCGCCAGCTGTTGCAGATATTGCTGCATCAATGGGCGCACATACGCGTTCGCGACCGTTGTCGAGGCGCGTTCCACCTCCCGGAATACCGGCAGTACCTCGCAGGAGAGGCTCACGATATCCTGCGGACGACGCGCAAGAATCAGGTCTCGAATGCCATGCTCGTGACCGGGATTTGCGTAGCTGTGCAAAAGGCACACGGCCCACGAAAGGGGTTCGGGCCCGAAGTCATCGAAACGATTTTGCAGGGCGGTGGTCTGGAGAGGTGTTTCTTCGGTGCCGTCCGGGTGAAGTCGCCCTTCGACACCGAACACAAACGCGGTATCCATGAGTTGCGGCGTATTTTTCGGCTGCAGCGCGTATAATTCCCGTCGATTCTGCCGCCCAATCAGCAGCAGGTCTTCAAATCCGGCGTTGAGCACCAGCGCCGTACGACGGGGGCGCCCTTCGAGCATGGCGTTGGTCGCGACGGTCGTGCCATGAATCAGCACGGCGGCGGGTACACCCGCCCACGCTTCCATGAGCCGCAGCCCCTCTGCGACCGCCCGCGAGGGGTCGTGCGGTGTGGAAGGTACCTTGGCCTCGTGACATTGCCGGGTGCCGTCAGGCGTGATGAGCTCAGCGACGACATCGGTGAAGGTACCGCCGGTGTCTGCGGCGACGCGTAGAATCGAACGGGGCACTCGGGGGCCGGGGCTCAGGGGAAGATTCCGCGCTCCCCGTATGCTTCATCCAGGCGGCGAATGGCAACAGCCAGCGCGGCCGTGCGGTTGCTGACGTTGAGCTCGGCTGCGGTTTCGCGCACACGCGTGTAGGCGGCCACGATCTTCGCTTTCAGCTTCTCGTCCACTTCGCGCAGGTCCCAGCTGGCCGAGTTCTTGTTCTGCACCCACTCGAAGTAGCTGACGATCACACCGCCGGAGTTGGCGAGAATATCGGGGATCACCTCAATTCCACGCCGCTCGAGCGTGCGATCGCCTTCGGGCGTGGTAGGTCCGTTTGCTCCCTCGACGACCATTTTGACCTTCAGCAGCTCGGCTTCGTGCGCGCCCAGCTGAAACTCCAGCGCAGCCGGAATAAAGATATCGGCGCGCGTCGCAAAGAACTCATCGCGGCTGACGGCCTCGGCGTGGGGATAGCCGGCGACACCGCCCGTGCGTCCCACGTATTGCTTGAGATCGACCGGGTCGATGCCTTCGTCGTTGAGGATGGCGCCGCTCTGATCCTGCACGGCGACGAGGCTGGCGCCCGCCCTGCCCATCAGAACCGACGCATGGGATCCGACATTACCAAAGCCCTGCACGATGTAGCGTGAGCCATCGAGGTTGAAGTTCCGGTCTTCTGCCCACTGGTCAATGCAGTACATGACGCCCTGCCCGGTGGCTTTTTCGCGGCCGACCGAGCCGCCTGATGCGAGGGTCTTGCCGGTGACCACGCCGCGAACGGCGTTTTTGTTCTGCGGCCCCAGACCGTTCATGTAGGTGTCCATCATCCAGACCATGGTCTGACCGTTGGTGCCCATGTCGGGAGCGGGGATGTCGTATTCAGGGCCGATGTTGGAGCCGAGGTCGTGGGTAAAACGACGGGTGACGCGCTCGAGTTCGGTTCGAGAGTACTGCTTGGGGTCAAGCGACACGCCGCCTTTGGCTCCCCCAAACGGCAGGCCGGCGAGCGAGCACTTGTAGGTCATGAGGGCGGCCAGCGCCTTGACCTCATCCTGCGTCACGTGCGGGCTGTATCGAATGCCGCCTTTGTACGGCCCGAGGATGTTGTTGTGCTGGATGCGATAGCCGGTGAGTAGCTCGACATCGCCGTTGTCGCGTCGGACGGGAAAGTTCACGACGATCTGATTCTTGGGCTGACCGAGAATCTTACGCACGGAAGACGCCGGATTGGCGGCGTCGAGTGCTCCGGCGAGCTGTTCCAGGTGGACCTCGAAGAACGTACGGCCGTGTTCATCGACCGGGTTATAGGCAGCCGGCGCAGCGGTGGTAGCTGGCGCTGCGCTCTTGTTGCGGGGAGTCTTCGTTTCCTTGGGCGCGCTCATGACTGGCTCAGGGCAGGCGTGGATTTTCGGCGTGGATGCCATGTGATGGGGCACGCGCAAGCACGATCGTCGATCGCGGTCAACGGGGAGTCTCAACGCGATGCGTCGCGCCGGTTCAGTTCCAGATGGTACACGTCGCCGGATAATCACGCCCACTTAGCCTTATTTTTGTCGATTCAGGCTTTGCAGAACGATCATTAGCGTAACCATTACGCGAGCAGCCTCACAGACCCACCGCTGGACACCTGCATCACCGCGATGGCGTCCGGGACATGCAACCAGCCGTCGAGCATCCAGGGCGAGTCGGACTGAAGGGTCACACGCATCGCCGCGCGGGTCTGACGTCGGAGGCCGGTGCCCCGGAGCCAGGAGCCCGGGTTCATGAGGGTTCGTATCTCTTCCATGCGGCCTGCCATCGCGCTGACGTAGCCGGGCGGCGCGTCGCCGAGCTTCATGGGGCCGAGCCGAAGCTGGTGACTGGCGAGCAGGCAGTAATCGGGCGATGTGACGAGGTGGCCGTCGAACTCGACCGAGGTCTGACCGGCGAGATCACCGCGCGCGGCGCCGAGCTGACGGAGTAGGTGTGCGGCACCGCCCAGGCGTTCCCGCAGCGCACCCTCGCTCTGAGCGGCGCGCACGACGGGAATGGCGGCGCCCGATGCTGCCTGAAATCCCAGCCGAACGTGCGCGATGTCGGTGGCTTCGACGCGCAGTACAGGCACCGCTCGCGACGTTCCCCGTTGCAGGGCGCGCAGCAACGCATCGCAGCGCTGATCGGGGTCGTCCGTCCAGCCCAGGCAGGCGTGGGCGTCGTCGGCAGACGCCCCTCCCAGATGCGCGAAGATGGGCCATGAGTCAGACGGCCGGCGGGTACAGAATGACGACAGGGCGGCGGTCAGTGTGGACAATCGCCCCACGGTCAGTACGACGGCGCCGGGGTCAGGCATGGCATTCAGCGTGCGCAACAGCTCATCGGGACCATCGGCCTCGACGCGGACCGACGCCCTGTCCAGGACTCGCAGAACAGCGGCCCGGCCCGGATAATCGGCGGACAGAACAGGGGCAGAGCGGTCGATGATAGCCAGCACGTGCTTCTCGTGAGGAGAGTGGTGTATTGGTGGTCCATGATGCCGCTCGCTACATGGGGCAAACCACGGGCCCGGGCAAGGGGCCGGCGCATGAATCCCCCGATTGTTCCGATGATCCGACCGACGGGTTGGTTATTGACGCACCGTGCCATCCAACGAACTTGGCACGATCCGTACAACTCGCTAGCAGGTTGGGCGTTCTGCAGGCGCTGTCCCTGCCCACGTCCGTTTTCGACCTGTTCGAGGCTTTCATGAATCGACACCTGAGCATTGCATGGCTCTCTCTCGGCTGCCTGATCGCGGCTGCATGCGGCGGAGATGACCCGACCCCGACGCCGACCGATGACACCGGAGCTGACGCTGACGTTGTGGATTCGGACGGGTCTGCCGCGCCGGACACGACCGTCGATCCGGACACCGGGACACCCGACACGGTGGACACTGACGTGGCAGAGGCTGACACGACAGACACGGGCGCTGAGGACGCCGAGGCTGACGTTCCGCCGCCGGTGTGCGACGAAGATGAGCGTCTGGTGGGGCGGCGCTGCTTTGGGCCCTTTGACCGCATCTGCGACGACAACTCGGATTGTCGCGACACCGAGACGTGTGAGTTCATCAACAGCGACGCCTTCGGCACCTGCATCTACACGATTCCCGACACCGCCGTTTGCCCCGGCGGCCCGGACTGCGCAGTACAGCCCGACGCCACACTTCAGGCGGGCTTCGCACGCCGTGTGATCACGCCGCAGGGCTGGGAGCTGGCTCGCCCCGACTACATGCGGCGTCCCAACGCCTATGGCACGTTCCTGGATTTTGCGGGTGACGTGCGCATTGCCCGGCACTTCTGCGACTGCGGCCGTGACATGATCTGCCCGCCCGACGCGGTCGAATCCGGCTGCCTGTCACTGGGCGAATGGACCGGTCCCGACGCCGACGGCACCGAGGGAGACCGCTACATGTCGGGCGCGTGGATTGCTGGCTTTGGCAACAACCGCAACGCCGGACTCTGCCCCGATGAATTGCTCTCCCCCGACTGCGAAGGCTTTGACTGCTGCGACAGTCGGTTTGCCCACGACGACATTCTCGCCAACGGCACTGTGCTCGACTTTGGCAACACCCGCGTCGCGATCGTCACAGTGGACGTTGTCGGGTATTTCTACAGCGAGGTGCAGCGCATTCAGGCCCAGCTGGATCCGGCGCTCGGTATCGACCATCTGATTGTATCGGCCACGCACACCCACGAAGCGCCCGACACCATGGGCCGCTGGGGCCCGGGCGTCTCGGGTGGTGGTCTGCCCGGCGACACCGGTGTCATTCCGCCCTGGATGGCTGAAATCCGCCAGGCCGTGATTGACGTCGTCACCGAGTCGGTCGCCGAGCTGCAACCGGTCGATGTGTACTTCGCTCAGGGCAACCACGGCGGCGACGGCTTCGGTGCGCGCGACTCGCGCGTGCCCATCATCTACAACGATCTTGTCTCGGTGATGCAGTTCGTGCCCGCTGGCACGGATCCCCGCGCACCCGGCAACACCGTCGGCACCCTGTTCAACTACCACAACCACCCCGAAGCGCTCGGCTCCGAGAACCCCTACATCAGCAGCGATTTCGCTCACTATGTGCGCGAATTCATGGAGAATGGCTTTCCCGAAGAGACCACCGACGAAGAGCGCGGCGTCACCTACGGAGCCTATCCGGCGCTCGGCGGCGTCACCGTGTACATCTCGGGTACCGTCGGCGGCCTGTTGACGCAGCTGGGCGTCAGCGTGCGCTCCCGCGAGGGTGTAGAGTATCTGGAAGACAGCTTTGGCAAGGCGCATGCGCAGGGCCAGCGGCTGGCAGACTTCGCACATTCCATGCTCGCCAACCCCTGCGAAGACGGCGAGACCAAGGGCTGCGTGTTCCGCATGGAAGCTCCCGATCTCTCGTTCGCTGCCAGAGAGTTCATGCTCGAGATCGAGAACATCCAGTTTCAGGCAGCCGCTATCTCGCTCGGGCTCTTTGACCGCGAAGTGTACAACTGGCGCTCCGACCTGCAGACCATCAGCGGCCCGTTCCCCGAGGTCGTCACCCGCGTCAGCCAGGTCAGGCTGGGCAATGTCACCTTCCAGACCGCACCTGGCGAGATGTTCCCCGAAACGCTGCTCGGCTACCGGCGTGAGCAGGTGGTGGACGGCGTTATCTTTGGCGGCGCCGATGACGTGAACTGCACCGAAGACGGCCTTACCCGCCTCGCCGACGACGCCACCGAACCGCGGTTCGGCTGCCTGATCGAGCGCAACCAGTCCAATCCGCCCGACATGAACGCCGCTCCGACCTCGGCCGACGAATACCTGCGCGGGTTTGTTCCCGGTGACTACGTGCTCGTCATCGGTCTTGGCAACGACGAGCTCGGGTATCTGGTACCCTCGTACGACTTCAAGTGGGGTTCGGCCGGCGGTCTCGTCGAAGCAGAAGGCGACCACTACGAAGAGACCGTGTCGCCGGGCGATGTGATCCCCGAGATTCTGACCGCCATCCGTACCGTAACCGACGCCCTGAACGCCGCAGAATAAGGCGGTTTACGGCACCGACTCGCCCTCACGTTCGTCACGCCGGCTCACCATGCAGCCGCCGGGCGCGCGATGTGCGAAGAACCCCGGGGCGGGACATCACTCCATCGAAGCCAGTACGGCCTGCCGTTTGCGCTCCTGCAAACCGTGGGCAATACGCGCTTCGAGAGACGCTCGCACCTCTTCCACAAACGCTTGCACCCGCTCCTCGTCCACATCGGACTGACCCGTCAGCACGGGTGGGTGAAGGGGCTCTGCGACCCAGTAGGTAAAAGGCACTCGACGCGCCACAGGCAGAAACAGCGGCGCGGCGGTGTTGGGATCGATGAACGGAATCGACACCACGCCCTGCTCACTCAGCGTCGGAAACACATCGTCCGGCCCAATGGCGGCGATGGGAATCACCGGCGCCGGCGCCTGCGCCGCTGCCCAGGCAAACCCGGCGCGACCGCTCCACTGCAACTGATAGCGAGCAGCCGGTGTTTTGAGCGAGTCCCGCGCGCCGCCCGGATAACACACGCAAAGCTCGCCACGACGCAGCAGCTCGACCGCGACCTCGCGCTCACCGGGCACCGCGCCCACCCGGGTCAGCAGTTGGTTCAGCAGGGGCACGGTGAAGAGATTTTTCAGGCCAAGCCCTCGCGGCACGCGCCCCAGCAACCGATACAGCTCTGGAAAAAGCGCCCATGAATCAATGCCGAGCATGGCGTGATTGCCCACCAGCAACGCTGGCCCCGTGGCCGGAAGCAGGTGCGCGTCCTCGATGCGCGTGTCGAAGAACTGGCTCACCGACTGAAACCGCCGAAAGGCGGCCTGCGTAAGCGGGTCTTCCTGAAAGGGATGGTGAAAGCGGCGAAAGGCCATGCCAGCTCCGGTAAACGGCGACCGTCGTGGGCATAGCACGTTCGTGGCGGGTCGCCACCGTACCGGTGCACAGCGACAACGTTTGACCGTGCCGATGCGCCCGACTAACCGCCCGTTGCATGTCGGACATCGTGGCGTCGGCCAGGTCACACGACCACGGATGGTGCCGCGCACGACCCATGATTGCAGCCAGCAGGTCGATGGCCATGAAAGAGAAGCACATCCGGATTCGCATCAATCAGTGCCTGGCGCTGGCCGAAGCTTCGAACTGCCCACGGCGTAAGTTCGGCGCGCTGCTGCTGGACCCCGCGCGCAACGTGATCCTGATGGACGGCTACAACGGCGGGCCTCGTGGCGGCGGCCATCTGTGCGGCGGCGAGACGTGCCTGCGCGACAAGCTGCAGGTTCCATCGGGAACGCGTCTGGAGATCGGCTGTCACCACGCCGAAATGAACGTCATCTGTAACGCCGCGGCGAGCGGAGTGCCCACACGCAATGCATGGCTGATTGTGACGGGAGAGCCGTGCCTCATGTGCTCGAAGCTGATTCATCACGCGGGGATCGAGCGGGTGCTGATTGTGGCAGGTGGCTATGCGGGCGAAAACGGCATCACCTACCTCCAGACACACGGCGTTCAGGTTCAGGTCGTGGACGGTCCGCAGGACCCACGCCTGACAGCGAGCACCCCGGAAGGCGGACCGTAGGCCAACCCAAAGGCCACCCGCAGTGGCGCTGTTCATGCCAGCGTCGTTGTTTGTCGCGCACGAGAACGCCCGGGACAAGGACACTGGCAGGGCGGAATTCATCCCAGGCGACGTGCTACATGGCGAGGCGTTGCGCTTCGAGCGAGCGCAGCTGGTCGCGCAGTTGGGCAGCCTTTTCGAACTCGAGCGCCCTGGCGGCGGCTTGCATTTGCACGCGCAGCTCCACCAGTTGTTTCTCGATTTGCTCCGGCGTCCACAGCTGGCCAGCGTCGCGCAGCGGGGTAACCACGGACGAGGCTGCGGAGCGCGATTTTCCTTTGCTCTTTTCGTCTTCCTGCGGCGCGTCGACCTCGTGAATTTTCTTTCGAATGGTGGTGGGGGTAATGCCGTGCAATTCGTTGTAGGCCAGCTGAACGCGGCGGCGCCGAAGGGTCTCATCAATGCACTGCTGCATGCTGCGGGTGATGTGGTCGGCGTACATGATGACGCGACCGTGTTCATTTCGGGCAGCGCGCCCCGAGGTCTGAATCAGCGAACGATTCGAGCGCAGAAACCCTTCCTTGTCGGCGTCAAGAATGGCGACGAGCGATACCTCGGGCAGATCAAGCCCTTCGCGCAGCAGATTAATGCCCACGAGCACATCAAATTCGCCTTTTCGAAGGTCGCGTAACAATTGCATGCGTTCAATGGTATCGACATCGCTGTGCAGGTATTTCACGCGAATCTTCATTTCGCGCAGATATTCTGTGAGGTCCTCGGACATACGCTTGGTGAGCGTGGTAATCAGGACACGGTCACCCATTTCATCGACATGTTTTCGAATTTCACCGATGAGGTCGTCGACCTGGTCGCGAGCGGGGCGTACCTCAATAAAGGGGTCCAGCAGACCGGTGGGGCGAATGAGCTGCTCGACCACGACACCCCCGGATTTCTCGAGCTCATAATCACCGGGGGTGGCGCTCACATAAATGACCTGACTGACAATTCTGTTGAACTCTTCAAAGCGGAGTGGACGATTATCCAGTGCGCTGGGGAGTCGAAATCCGTGCTCGACGAGGGTCTCTTTTCGGGCGCGGTCGCCCCGGTACATGCCCCCAATCTGCGAGACCGAGACGTG
>JAGWVZ010000063.1 GCA_018970625.1 Myxococcales bacterium
AGTGGCACAACTCGTGCCATACGACCATATCGACGACGTAGAGCGGTACACCGGGTTCGTCCAGCACGGGATGAATGAGCATGGTGCGGGTGCGGACATTCATGGTCCCCAGGCGTATGGTGCAGGGGGGACGGTTTCCGGAACCTCGCCGGCTCCAGCCCACCTGAACCTCTTTGTATCGTGCGGGGTCGTCGAGGAATTTCGATACGACGGCAAGTCGTTCGCCCAGGTGGATTCGGTTGCCTTGCGTCACCAGGTCGGTGCGCCGCTTTGCAGCTCCGGGAAAATCCGCAGCGCGCTCGCCGATCCACCGGTCAAAGTTGGATGGCAGTTTCTGTGCCTGCAACGTCTGAAACGACATGCGTCCTACGAAAGACGGCCATTGTAACAGCCACCAGTGCAGGCGAATCGTTACGCACGGAGGCCCGAAGTCCATGTAGTACCAGCGCGAGCGAGCACCATTCACCTGTATGCGAAGGTCAATGGGCTCGGTGCATAGTGCCTGAAACGCGTTCCGCAGCAGCTGAGCCCTGCGTTCTATCTCGACTCGGGGTGGCGCGTCTGCCGACCAACGTCCCCATTGCAGGAATTCGACCGTTGCAGGTTGGATGGCCCGAGGCTCGTGCTCCGTTTGCGACGGGAGTCGCATGAACCTGATGTCGGTCTCAAAGGGGCTCGACCGGGGGATCGGCCGTGACGCCTTACCGGCGGGGCGTCTGGAGAGCCGGGTCACACCGGCGAAAAGTTGGAGCTGAGACAAGTGGACCCCTGGGTTCAGGACTCTGTCAGCGGCTGAACATAGGATCAGCGCTGATCGGATGCAAGTCGTAAGCATTCAGTCGGCTGAACGCGATCCCGGTGCTTCGTGCACGCTGGCGGCGGGATGTGTACTCCGCCTGCGGAATGGCCGCAGGGAGCGTGACGCTGCAAAATGAAGCGAGGATTTTGGAGCCGCTCAGACACAGCATCAGGCGGCGCGATGAGTGCCAGGAATGCGGTAGCTGCCCGTCGCCATACCATAGATGTGGTGGGAGCCCGGCGAACGGATCGTGGCTTCGCCGCAGCCGAGGTTGCCATTCAGGCACGTGACCCGCGCTTCGATGATGAGATCACCTGCCGGCAGGCTCTCGAGCATGCGCATTCGTACCGATGTGGACTGGGTGCGAATGCTGGCCCCGCGTGAGCCGACAAGCGCAAGCAGGAGCGCGGCATCGACGAGTCGCAGCAGAGAGGCTTCATCCAGAGGCACACCCTGTGAGGAGCAACAGGCCCCCGCGTGAAACCGGAGTGTGGCGCCCGTCTCATGCACCGCTTCTACCTGCAACGCCCGCTTCCGCTCGCAGGCGAACAGGCTGGGAATAAACTCGGCCAGATTGAAGGCGGTCAGTGCTGGCATGCAACTTACGGGTCAGGGGACGTCAAAATGGCCGGCCCATCGACGTCGGGATCGAATCTTGGCCAGCGCTCGTTGCAGCACCAGCTCGGCAAGCGTATCCGGCAGCCGGTTGGGATCAACGGAGGCGAAGGCGTCGCGTACTTTTCTTTCATCCACGTCAAAGCGGTACAACGCCTGTTGCAGCTGAACGCGCGAACCGCGCAGCAGCTCGTCCATGCGGACACGCAACAGCGAACGAATGCCCTGCAAAATGTCTTCGCCGGTAGCCAGTGACATGGCCGGGCCGAGCGTACCCATCGACCACTCCTGCAAGTCGAGGAGCTCGTCGCCAGAGGCAGCTTCGAAGGTTGGTTCAGGGAGAGTGGCTGACATCGCGCAGCAACCTGACGACTCCGACGCGTGTTGTAAACATACCGACCTCGTTTTTTCGCCGCAACGTCGTTCTTTTTGACATTAATGCCTTGTCAGTTTGCCGCCGGACAGGGCAAGGACGCTGGTGAAGCTGAGGGGTGCCTGACGATTGATTGATCCCGTGAGGCGCCAGCTGAGATTTGCGACCGCCGCCATACAGGTGGTTGTGTGTGTTTGTGGTTTCTCGACAGTGGAGAGAGCATGCAGCATCAGATTACGCATGGCCCCTCGTTTTCCATGCTTCGCGTGGACCTGAATCCCGGCGAGACCCTCGTCGCCGAGGCCGGGTCGATGGTGGCAAGGTCCGAGTCGTTGCAGATGGCGGTCAGGTTGAATGCCGGTGGTTCGGGTGGCTTCCTGTCGAAGGCAGGCTCGCTGCTGATCGCGATCATCCGCAAGTTTATTGGCGGTGAGTCGTTGGTCGTGAACCATTTCTCGGGTCCGTCAGCCGGCTCGATCTGGATCGCGCCGGCGATGAGCGGCTCGATCGTGCACCGACGTCTGCAGGGCGAAAAGCTGGTGCTGTCATCGGGCGCCTACGTGGCGTCGGTGGGCAATGTGGACGTCAACATGAAGTTTGGCGGGTTGTCGTCGATTCTTGCGAAGGAAGGCGCCTTCATGCTCGAGGTGGGTGGGAACGGCGACCTGTGGTTCAACAGCTACGGTGGCATTGAGACCGTCGATCTGAACGGTGGCACCTACATCGTCGATAATGGGCACCTCGTGGGTTACGAGGGCAACCTGCAGATGACGATGACCACCGCAGGCAAAGGACTGATGGGTTTTGCCGCGTCGGGTGAAGGCGTAGTCTGCAAGTTCAGTGGCTCAGGGCGTATTTACATCCAGAGTCGCAACGTGGAATCACTGATCGGGTACGTCACCCGACTGCTGGTCTGAGGGAGCCATGAATATCAATGTGCTTTACCGGCCAGGAATGGCCATGGCCCGGGTGGAATTGCAGCACGGCGAGGCCATTCGCGCCGAGGCGGGTGCGATGATCGGCATGTCAACGACCCTCAGCATGCAGACCGGTATGACCGGCGGACTTGGCGGAGGGTTGAAGCGGATGTTTGGCGGTGAGTCGTTCTTCCAGAATACCTACACCGCGCAGAACGGACCGGGTGAGGTGCTTCTGGCCCACTCGTTGCCGGGCGATATCGAGGTGATGGATATCCCGCAATCAGGTCTCTTCATTCAGTCGACCAGCTACATTGCCGCGCATACCGGCGTAAACGTCGCGACCGAAGTCGGCGGCTTCAAGAACTGGTTTGGAGGAGAAGGCCTCTTTGTGTTGCGTGCCACGGCGTCGGGACCGGGTCAGAGCGTTGTCTTTGGCGCATTTGGTGGCATTCAGATGCTGCCCTGCGATGGCTCGCTGCTCATCGACAATGGTCACCTTGTCGCCTGGGATACCACGCTGACGCATTCACTCGTGAAGTCAGGTTCGGGGTTCATCTCGTCGTTTCTGTCCGGTGAAGGACTGGCCTTTCGTTTTCAGGGCCAGGGACGCATCTGGATTCAAACGCGCAACCCGAAGGAATTCGGACAGTCGATCGCCAGCCGCCTTCCTCCGGTCTAACCGGTTGAAGCAGAAACGCTTTTCGATGAATTCAGGACCTTGCACCAAGGGTGTTGCTCATGCAGTTTGAAATCCGGCAAAAGCCAGACTTTGCGCTGGCACGCATTCAGTTTGACGCCCCTGGCGAGCAGATGCTTGTCGAGGCGTCCGCGATGGTTGCCCACGACGGCGGCCTCGCCATGGAGACACAGATGCAGGGCGGCCTTCTTGGCGCCGCCAAACGCAAGCTTCTGGGTGGCGAGAGCGTCTTCCAGAACACCTTCACGGCCACTGCTCCCGGTCAGTCTCTCTGGGTTGCTCCGGGCGCCGACGGCGATATGGAGCAGGTCATTCTGAACGGCAGCTACGATGTCATGTTGCAGTCGGGGGCCTTCATCGCCAGCGTTCCATCGGTGTCGCTCGACACCAAATGGGCAGGCGCAAAGGGATTTTTTAGCGGCAATGGCCTGTTCCTGCTTCGCGCTTCGGGGCACGGTCCTCTCTTCTTCGGCACGTACGGCGGTATTCACGCCGTCGACGTCGGCCCCAACGGGTACATCTGTGATACCGGTCACATCATTGGTTTCACCAGTGGCCTGCAATACAACGTGCGTAAGCTCGGGGGCCTCAAAAATCTGTTCCTCTCGGGAGAAGGACTCGTGGCCGAGTTCCGCGGACAGGGGCGGTTGTGGATCTCTACCCGCAACGCGACGGGTCTGGCTGCGTTCCTGCAGCCTTTCCGCCCAAAGAAGAGCAACTAGGCCCCCGCCCTAGACGCCGCGGATCATGACGCTCACCACTGCCAGACCCATGAGCGCAACCCCCAGCACGACGATCACAAACCCCACTCCGCCTGCATAGAACCAGGGCAGGAAGCGATTCTGACGATGCCATGGCACCTGATCATGGAACCGAATCGGATTCCAGATGATCCCTCTGGTGGACGCTCCTGCAAGGGTCAGCTCCTGCCACAGGCGCACGTGATACACCACGGCGGGGGGCACACCCAGCAGGAAGCCCAGCGCGGCCGTGACTTCGCCGCTGTACAGCAACACATCCCAGCTCAGCTGCGCCACGAGGCCCACGGCCAGCAGCAGCAACACCACGCCTGAAGCCAGAGCGGTCTCTATCATCGGGCTTCCTCGTCCTTGCGTCCCATTCGTTCAAGGGTGGGCAGAAGATAGCCCAGCCCGACGAGCGCCGCACCCAGACCCATAAACAGTAGCACGCGCCACACGGCAGCCAGGCCGGCGAGGTCAAACAACAACAGTTTCACCACCAGCAGGCCCAGCGTGACGAGTCCCATCGCTCGTGCGGCCCGTACCTTCAGTCGCAGGCCCACGACGAGGGCAATCGTTGCGATAACCGCCCACAGCACCGACGTCAGCGCGTTTCCGCCCGGTAACGCAGAGGTATGAACGTGGGTCAGCCACAGCAATCCTGCATGTGCGGGCACGCCGTACACGCCTCGCATGACCCGATCACGCTGCACCAGCGCAACGGCAGCCGCCATCAGCAACGCCCAGACATCGGAGGCCAGCGAGGGCGGGTCGTTCGCATCGCTGGCCTGCCACCACGCGTCGATGTTCCAGATTCCCATCGCCAGCAGGAGCACGCAGGTCAGGTGGCCCATCGACGTCAGCACATCCAGCGCCCACCTTCGTGCGCCAGCGTGTACGATGGCCGCCGCCGTCAACAGCCATGCGCTCTGAGACCCATCCGCGGCCAGTACGAGTGCTCCCATCACGACCAAAGCGCCCGCGCCGCCGCCGAAACCCGCGTTCGCCCCACCGTCCCGGTCGCGCAGCAGCTCGGTGCACGCAGCGAAAATCAGCGCCGGCACCAGAAAGAAGAGTGCCGCTCCGGGGTCACGGAGGGTCCACCCCGCCACCTCGAGCATCAGCGACATGGCCAGCGCAGGCACCGTCATCGCTGACCACACCGCGTCGGAACGCACGGCTTCCAGCTCTTGTCTCGGTGTGGCTTCGGGTCGACGCGCATCATCGACATCGAGCACCGGCAGCGGCCCTCTGGATAGCCGCAATGAGGGCAGAAATCCGGCTACCAGAATCAGTATGAACAGTAAAAACTGCAGAGCGAAGCGTTCCGAATCTGGAATCAGGGTGTCATAGCCATGAATCAACCATATGGCGATCGCTCCCAGACCGCCGCCCAGCGCAGCACCAACAAGCACCCAGCGATGCCCGCGAATCCAGATGGACGGCGCTGCCGCTGCGGTCACGCCCGCCAGATACCACGCCATCGCGTTCGTTGAAGCAGGCTCGACCATCAACGCAAACGGTGCGCCGTACGCCCCCGCGAGTCCCATCAGGGTCAGCGCCGCACTTCGACCCCACCAGCCCAGACCAATCGCCAGCAGGTTCACCAGCGTCGCCGTCACAAAGGCTGCACCGGCGCCGAGCATGTGAAAGTAATGGTGCGCCGCATAGACGCTCAGGTGCAGCGCGCCCAATCCGCCGCCCATGATCAGTCGACTGAAAACGACGCGCTCCGTTCGCGTTTTCCAGCCCAGCCCGAGCAGCGTCACGCCCAGCGACAGACCCAGGAGCGTTCGTGTCGTCTGGTTCAGCCAACCCTGATCGACCGAGTACTTGAAAAGAAACGCCACGCCAAAGAGCAGCAGACCCATTCCGATTCGGGTGACCCATGTCTCGGCGCTGACGTCATTGGCGAACTTCGAAGGCGTAGTCTGAGCCGTTGCTTCTGGCCATTCACCCGGCTGTGGGACCCTCATCGCAGCGGGGGTTGGCAGGGCGGCGGTTCCGTCGGGCACAGGCGTGCTGCGCGTGGTGATCCCTTCGATTGCCGGTGTGGCGGCCGGCGCTGTCGACTGCTCTGAGGCGTTCGTTGACTCGGGCGGTGCCGTTGGTTGTGCCTCCCCGACAATGGATTTGTTCAGGGAAACGATGGGTGGGGAACCCGATGCCGGTGCTGCACCGCCCTGCGAGAGCGCTTCTGATACTGCGGCGAGCTGGGCTTCCATGCGGTTCAGCTGCTCGCGTGAAGGAAGCGACTGCACGGCGGCTTCGAGTCTCGCGAGGCGCTCGCTGGCGTCGAGAGCCGCAAGCGCCCGCTCTACCGCTGCAAGTCGTTCAGCCAGAACGAGGTCGTCGGAATTCGCCATTGGGAAAGCCCTCGTGGGTCAACGGAACACCGCCGCGGTGTCGGGAACCATCGGCCATCGCCTTCCCACTTTTTCGGGTACGGGGAAAGAAAAAGCTTGCGACAGGCTCAGCGTATGGGCTACGCAGCCGCTCCCACGCCGATGTAGCTCAGTTGGTAGAGCAGCTCATTCGTAATGAGCAGGTCGCCGGTTCGAGTCCGGCCATCGGCTCTCGGTTCCCCTCCGAGGCTATGAGACTCGTACTTTGTGGGACAAATACTGGCGTCGGTAAGTCGTATATCGGCGCTCGACTTGTTTTTGCCCTCCGGCATGCCGGTTTGGCTCCATCCGTGGCCAAACCACTTGAATCAGGCGTGCGGGATACCGGTTATCCTGTTGACGCGATGGCGCTGCGACAGGCCGCTGGAAATCGGGTGCCACTCGAGACGGTTTGTCCCTGGCCGTTGCAGCCGCCTGTCTCGCCGGCAGCCGCGCTGGAAGCAGAGGGTCGCGATGTGTCCACGGAGGCGCTTCGAGCGGCCATCGACCTCGCCCTGAGCGACGCGCCGGTGGGGATTGTCGAGACAGCCGGGGGGTTGCTGAGCCCGCTGACCGCCGAGCTGCGGTCGGTCGATGTCGCGACGCTGCTGAGTGCGCCGGTGCTGCTGGTTGCGCCCGCCGCCCTGGGGGTTGTCACACAGGTTTCGATGGCGCTGGAATGTCTGGCCGCGCGTCGCGTTGACTGCCTCGCGGTTGTACTGAACCATATGGGTGCCGAGCGTACCGAAGACGCCGCCAGCAACGCGCGATGGATTGAGCGCGCGTACCCGGGCGTGACCATCGTGGAGACGGATGGTGACGATGAGGGGCTGGCGAAGCTGGTGGCTCTCGTTCGGGCGCGGGCAGGGCGCTGAGGCAATACGCGCGGCTGAGCCCGGTGGTAAGGGTCCCGGGGCCTGTTGGTGCGACATCACGCGTGCGGCAAGGTGAGCGTCCCCGCGGATTCGAGCTCGCCTCACTCGTGTTCAGGGCGGCCCCACGACCACTCAACGCCTCAGATTTCGTCGGGTGGCGTTGTGCGAGCTGGGCGGGACGGCCGGGTCGGTGCCGGGTCGGCGGCGGGACGCGAAGGGGTTGTGTCGGCCGCAGGTCTCGCAGGCTGGGTACTGGCCGGGGGGCGCTCTGGTGCCGGTTCCACGGTCGGACGGGTTGGCGCTGGTTGCGTCGGCGCTGGTTGCGTCGGCGCTGGTTGGGTCGGCGCATCGGTTCCCGCATCCTGACCCAGCACCACGGCGGGTCGTGCCGCAGGTGCAGACGGTGTAGTCCCTGCATCGGATGCAGGCCGTGCCGGGCCCGCGTCGGCGGGCACTCCGGCGGTAGCCCCTGTATCGGCGCTGTCGGTAGCCGTTGTGGCCTCCGTGGTGTCTGTGCTGGCGTCCGTTTCGGCGCCTGCGCCCGAGCCGGCGCTCGCCTCGGACGTCGCTTCGCCGCTGGCCTCTTCGCCGCTGGCTTCCTGCGTTTCGAACAAGGACGCGAACGGCATCTCGATTTCACCGCCGGACTCAGCGACGGTGACCATTTTCCACGCGAACGCAGCGACTCCGAAGATAACGGCCAGACCGAGGACACTGGCGAAGATCAGGAGACCGGGGCTTCGGCTCATTCGAGGCGGAGCGTGATAGGGGTTGTCCTCGTCGAATGCGCCGCCAAACTCTGTCTCGTCTTCCTGTTCGCCGTCCGGTAGCACATGTTGACCGGACGTGTGCGCGATGACGGCATCAAGGCGAAATGCGTCGGTGGCGGTGGTGGTCGGGGCTTTGCTCCGTTTGTTCTTTGTTTTTCCGTCCTTTGAGGCGGAGCTCAGGTTTACGGGACCCGAGCGCTCGGCCTTCTGTGCTCCCGAGTCGGCGACTGGCTGCTGGGTAGAAGCACGTTCGCCCGGGCTGGTGGCGCGCGTCGCGTTCTTCGCGCGCGACCGGGAGCCTTTATCGACGCCAATATCAAACTTGTCGTCGTCATTTCCGCCGAGCGAGAACCCATCATCCAGCTGTGGGCTGTCGCCCATCGTGAAGTTGTCACCGTCGAGGGCGAGTCCCAGTTGGGGTTCGGCCAGGGGGCCACGCGAGCCGCGCGATTTGCCCTGCGGCTGGTCGTCGCGCACAGATGCCCGACTGCCCGACGTCCGGGGAGCGGCGCTCGACCCGGTGGTTTGCGGCCCGCGCTGAGCGGAGCTGCCGCCCTGCGAGGTCACGGTTCCAGCCAGCGCACGTCCCTGAATGCCGTGCATGATGTCGTCGAGCTCGCTCAGGAACGCCTCCATGGACTGGGGGCGATCGGCGGGGTTCTTGGACAGCGCGCGATGAACGATGCCAGCGAGTGCGTCGGGGACACTATGCTTGCTACGTTGTTGAATTGGAGCGGGTTTTTCGGTGATGTGCCGCTGAAGAAGGCCTAGTTTGTTGCTGCCCGTGAACGGAGGGTCACCGGCCAGCATCGCGTACATGACAAGCCCGGTCGCGTAGATGTCGGTACGAATGTCGACGCGGGCGCCGCTGGCCTGCTCAGGCGACATGTACTCCGGCGTGCCGAATGCGGTGCCGGCCTGCGTCATGCTGCGCGACTGGTCGTCATCGAGCATTTTCGCGATGCCGAAGTCGAGCACCTTGATGGACATGCGCCCGCCTGCGCCTTCGAAGATCATGATGTTATCGGGCTTCACATCGCGGTGAATCACCTGCTCGGCATGCGCGCTGGCGAGCACTTCGCAGAGCTGCATCGCGATACGGATGGCGGGCACCGGCTCAAGCGGCCCGTTCCGAAGGATGAACTCCGACAGCGTGAGGCCGTTGACGTACTCCATGGTCAGAAACAGCGACCCGTCGCTGAGGCGTCCGAAATCGTAGATCGAGACGGCCATGGGATGCCGCACTTTGCAGGCCGAGCGCGCTTCGTTCAGGAAGCGCTGTGCGACAATGTCGTCCTCGGCAAAGCGGCGGTGCAGGATTTTGACGGCGACGGCCTGGTTCATCTCCAGATGGCGAGCCTTGTACACTTCCCCCATGCCGCCCTTGGCGATGCGGCTCTCAATCCGGTAACGCTGGCTGACGATATGCCCGATGTACGGGTCTGCCACGTCATTGGGTGCCGCTTTTCCGCAGTGCGGACAATACCGCGCACCGGGTTCGAGGCGGCCTTGGCAGTGGAGGCACTCTGACATGAGTTCGTCAATCGAAAGGTTACGGTAAGCTACCGCTACACGCTGCGTTGTAGCGGATCAGATCTTCATGGCAAGAAATCTGGTCCGGCCGTTCTTTACTCTCGTCGCGGCCCGGCATACGAACCGCCTACCATTTTTCAGGCAGGGCACGATGAGCTTACGAATCGCAGAACTGGAAGCCAACACGACCGTCACGTCGTTCTTTGCCCTGGCGAGTCTTCGCGAGGCGCGCACGCGCACCGGGTCATCGTTTTACAACCTGCTGCTGCAGGACCGGACGGGTACTGCCTCGGGGAAGGTCTGGTCGCCGGCCGAGGTGTGGCGTGATGATGTGGCCGTGCCGGGCGTGGTGAAGGTGCGCGCGCGGGTCGAGACGTACCGCGATGAAATTCAGCTCAACATCGAATCGATTGAACCATATCGTCCCAGCGCCGAAGAGTATGAAGCGCTCATGCCGTGTTCCCGATGGACGCCGGAGCTGTTGCTGCACGAGGTGCGGCTGCATGTTGAGACAGCGGTGCGCAGCGACGTGCTGTGCAGGCTGTTGCTGGCGGTGATGGATCACCCCGAGGTGGTACCCCGGCTGTCCACGACGCCCGCGGCGACGGGTAATCATCATGCGTACCGCGCCGGACTCATTGAGCACACGCTGTCGATGATGCGCATCGCTTCGCTGCTCGCCGGGCACTACGCGAACTACTACCCCGGCATGGTCGATGGTGATCTGCTGATTGCAGGCGTGTTGTTACACGATCTGGGCAAGGTATGGGAGATCGAGGGTGAGCTGGTCACGACCTACTCGACCGTGGGCAATCTGGTGGGCCACATTCCCATGGGGGCAGCGTTCATTGAGCGGGTGGCGCGGGAAATCGGTGGTGTGCCGCGCGAGCTCGTGTGGGAACTTCAGCACCTCATTCTGTCGCATCATGGTCAGTACGAGTACGGTTCTCCCAAACTACCCGTGACACCAGAAGCTCAAATCCTTCATTATATCGATAACCTGGACGCCAAGACGAACACGTTCTGGGCCAACATGCCCGAGGAGGGCTGGGCGCACACCCATCGAGTGCCGGCGAAGATGGTACTCAACGCGAGCAGCCTGCGTCGTGGCTGGGCCGATCCCGTGTTGCTGGAGCTGGGTACACGCGGGCCGGGCGTGCCCATCGACGCCGCCCCGAGTCAGACGCATTCGACCGAAGTGGCAAGAAGGCACGCGGTTTCGCAGGGCGGCGGTACGTACTCGCCGGAGCGTCTGGAGAGTACGTCGGCGCCCGCGGACTCCGACCCCGAGCCTGAAGTGGGCAGCCCGGTTCGAGGTGCAGCGCCAGATATGCGGTCGGCGCCGCTCGACCTCGCTGCCGACACAAGCGAGGCGCGCGCGGGTACCCCCGACTCGCAGAACGTGTCGCGTCCGCTTACGCTGAGCCTGTTTAACGGACTGGAGTAGCCAACTTAGTCTAAAATCCGGGCTGCGCCCCTCTTGCGCGCTCATCATGGCACGACTAGGCGGGTCGATATTCGGGCGCCAACGTCGAAGCGAGCGCGACCCGTCCCCGGTTTTTTCGCTGCACCCGCGCCGGTGCGCGACGTCACAACGCCTGGCGGGTCGCCGGGCACGCTCTGGAGTTCGCGATGCGGTTATTCGAGGTCCTTGAGGCTCACCGGTACGGTTCGATTCACCTGTGCACTGACGAGCGCACCGGCCTGCGTGCGGTCATCGCGCTGCACAACACGAAGCTCGGGCCAGCCATCGGGGGTACACGTGCGCTGCGCTACCGCGAAGAAGAGGCGGCTGTCGTGGATGCCATTCGTCTGGCGCGTGGCATGGCCTATAAGGCGGCCATCAGCGGGCTTC
>JAGWVZ010000796.1 GCA_018970625.1 Myxococcales bacterium
GATCGTCCCGACATACGTCCCGCGCTGCGCTGCCGGCCCGTTGGTGATGTTGTTCGCGTTGAGCAGCACGCCCTGTACGCGCACAAGCTCTGTTGTCCCTGCGCCGGCACCTCGCGCCGTGTCCGACGTCCAGGCCGGCCCGCGCGTGCAACGGAACGTTCCGCCGTCGCTCCAGACAAACAAATCATAGTTGCTGTTGGCAGCGCACGCTGTCGGCGATTTTGTGCTGTCGGTCGTTGCCTGCGACAGCTCGCCGCCGATGTCCGACATTGAGAAAGACGATCCGCTGTAAAGCGGCACAAGCCGTCCACTGTATGGCGCGTAAAAAACGGTCGTCGCGGCGCTGACGGTGCTGGTCAAGACGGGTGTGCCGGTCGTCAGTGTGATCCGTCCCTGTGGTGGCGACACGGAGCCGCCGCCGGACCCTGACAGGGCCGTACCATCTGCCCTCTGATAGCTCAAACACCGCCAGTTGCCGGAGCTGTCGGACGAAAACACCGCCGCGTCGCCCGCCGCCGTCGTGATGTTTGCGCCGCCGGGCAGGATCAGCGTCGTCGCATTGTGCGTCAGTGTCAGCGCGCCCGTGAACGACACGAACCGCAGCTGGTTCGCCACCGTGCCGAAGCTCGTGATCGTCGTCGTTCCGGTGATGCTGATCCGCTGCGACGGGGTGGCGCCGATGTCGGCGGTCGACGCCGAGGCCACCGTCGTCGTCTGCGTGCGAAGCGACGACCCATGCAGCGCTTGCCAATTGGTGCCATCCGACACGATGCGAACGGATAAAAACCGATTAAGTGTAAGAGATGCTGCGCCGTTGATCGTCGATGTCGTCGGGGTGATGGTAACAACCCCGACGTTGATGTTCGCAATGTCAAAATAGAACCCGGCGCCAAACGATCCTGTCGCCTGCGGCAGCGTCACCGCAACCGACGACGTGTTCGATAGCGTGACGAGCCTGGTGTGATCGGTTGAGAGGATTGTATAGCTGGTGCCGGTCTGCGCGTTCACCGCCTCGACCGAGGTCAGCGTGCCTGATACCGTGATACTGCCGCCAGTGGCGCCGACACCGTTGTTCGACAGGCCGGCGCCTGCTGTGATGCCTGTCACCGTGCCGGACCCCGCGCCATCGAGCCCTTTATCGCCCGCCGCAGCGAATGACACGAGAAGGGTGTCGCCGTTCGAAAACGATCCCTGCGCACTGCGTACGGCGCACGATGCCGTCTGCCATGTGCTGTTGTCCGTCAACGCGCTGGTGATATCGAGGACGACGAAGTTCTGCGTGCCCGTGGATTTGCGCAGGGTCAGCGTGCCGCGGCGCGCAGTCGTGGTGCTGTCGTCCCACGTCGAAATCCAGCCTGCGCCGGAAGGGTTGCCAGATTCACTTGTGAGAGCCGAGATCGCAAAGGCGGTGGCCGACCCGAGTGTCGCATTGTTGAGGCGGATTTTTCCGGAGCCGGGATCGGCCATTGTCGTGGTCGTATCCCAGATCCAGCGAATACCGCCGTCGGAGCCGGACGGGCCGACGGAGCCCTGATCCCCGGTCGGGGAGTAGAGAACGTGCAGCTTGTCGGCCGACGAGAACGTTCCCGCGCCTCCGAGGTACGTCACCGGAATCTTGTCATAGACGCCACCGTCCGTGATGGCGCCGGACACAATGAATTCAGCAAACGTGCCGGGCGCGCCGACTTTGACAAACCGCAGCCGCCCTCGCGACGACGTGCCGATATCATCCCACGATTGAATGACGCTGGCGACGCTGTTGGACCAGTAGTCCGTCTCCGAGAGGTAGATCTGCGTCGCGCTGGCCAGCGTGGCGTTGTTGAATGCCAC
>JAGWVZ010000797.1 GCA_018970625.1 Myxococcales bacterium
CTGTGATGTTTGACCCTCGTTGACAATCAGGCGGTGCATCCCAGGGCCGCCTGTCAGGTTTCGTCATGAAAACTCCTCTGCTTGTTCACTTCGGTATTCGAGCGCTGCTGCTGGCAGCACCGCTCAGCGTGCTGACGCTCGCCGCCTACCCGGTCGCGGCGCAGACCCAGAGCGCCAGCGTCACCCTTCGCGTGATCGTCGCCAGCAACACGGGTGGCGGTGTCGCAGCCGACCTGCGCTCATTCGCCGCTCAGCTGACCGCCCAGTTTCAGAGCTACAACACGTTCGTTCAGCACAGCTCCACGGCAGCCACCATTGCACAGGGCGACCAGCAACGCGTGAGCACCCCCGGTGGCGGCACCGCGACCGTCACCTTCAGCGGTATGGAAGACGGACAGTACACCTTCAACGTGCAGATACCCGGCGGCAGTACGACCGTGCGCATGCCCGGCAACTCGGTGCTGTTTGTGGGCGGCTCTGCGGTCGCCGGCGGCACGCTCATCATCATGCTCGATACCTGAGCACGAGGCCGGCTTCGGGTAGCCGCGACCCGCTACGGCGTCGCTTCATCGGCAGACTCCAGCTGCCACCCCATTCGCTCTCCGTGGGCCAACAGCCGGGCCGCCGCTTCCGTGTCGCCCAGCTCGGCAGCGTACCGCGAACCGTTGCGCCACGCCGCGCGCGAAAACGGGTCCATCAACAGCGCTTCTTCGCTCCAGCGAAGCGCCTCACGGGTCTGCCCCACCGCCGCCAGACACACGGCCATGCTCGCACGCACGGCGCCACTTTCGGGGCGCAGCGCAAGCGCCTGAGAATACGTATAAAACGCATTCTCCCACTGACCGGCAGCGGCCTGTAGCCGCGCCACAGTCGCCCATTGCGCCGACGCCCAGCGCCCGCCAAAGACATCGCCCGCCAGCGGCAGAACCACCGGATCGACCGGCATCCGCGCGTCATTCAGACACAACGCGCGTTGCGGCTGCGCACAGGGGTCCGGCATGGCAACACCCTGCTGCAGTACGCGCGCCACGGGCCACTGTGGTTGCACGCTCAGGTTCGGCGGCAGATCGATGTGAGTACCTGCGATCTCCCACCAGATCTCACGCTGCCCCAGATGCGCCTCAAGCAGGCTGAGCACGGCCTGACCAAGCCATCGCTCGCGTGGCAGCGCAGTCCAGTCGGCGGGCGGCGGCGCCTGAACCAGCTGCGGCACCGGCGCCACCGGGTAGCGGTCGGCCACGGCGAGCAGCGTCTCGGGCGACGAGAATACCCAGCGCCCCAGGGTCGTGGCATCGGGTCGGGCGTCGCCGACGACGCTCCAGAAAAGCATGGCCGAGGTCAGGTCGTCCGACACCGTGGTGGTGATCGACCCGGGCGCGACGTGGCCCAGATGCCAGAGCGCGGCATCGGAGATGGAGGCCGGTTGCCCCAGCGACCGCACAGCGCCGGGGGACGGCAGCCAGACAGCGCCGAAAGCGAGCGCAATCGCGGCGATGCAACGACGAAGGTCTGCGTGTGTACCGCCCTGCCAAGAGGCCTGTGGAGACCGAAAACGCTCGATCAACAGGCCAATGGGCACCGCCGACAGAACGAACAGCAGCAGTGCCGTGAGGTGGCCGTTCTGCCAGTCGCGAAGGCCCATTGGGTTTATGGAAGTACTCCAGTAAGTATCAACCGCTACGATGAGCAGGGCGGCGGCCGCGACCCGGGCGTGCCCTCTGCGAACCAGCGCGGCGGCGCCGACGAGCGCCAGCAGCGCCAGCGCCACAAACAGGCCTGCCCATGCATCGGTGAACTGCACGAGGCGTGCGTGTCGGGCGC
>JAGWVZ010000798.1 GCA_018970625.1 Myxococcales bacterium
GTCTCTGGTTTCTACAACGACAACGTCTACACCCGCAGCGACCTGACCAAGGTGAGCAGCTTCGGTTTCGAGGTGACTCCCGGCTTCAGCCTGAATCTGCCGGTCAATGACGGCCAGACCACGTTGGGTCTGCGCTACGATTACCTGCTGCGCTACTTCGAAAATCGCTCCAAGGCCGTTGACCACAATCACGTGGTGGACGCCAGCCTGACACACAATTTCAATTCCCGCTACAAGATCAACGTTTTCGACAGCTTCGCTCAGGCTCAAGAGCCCCAGCAGCTGGGCGCGGGCGCCGGTGGTGCGGGTATTTTGTTCCGCGCTGAGGGCACCAACTTCCGCAACATTGCTGGCTTCGACTTCACCTCCCAGCTTGCTGAGAACTGGAGCGCGGTGACCGGTTTCCGGAACAATGTGTTCCGCTTCGACAATTTGGCCTTCGCCCAGTCGCTGGACCGCGTGGAGTACCTCCCGTCGGTCAACGTTCGCTATCAGGTCGCTCCGAAGTCCAGTGTCGGTCTGTTCTACCAGTATGGTATCACCGATTATGATGGGCCTGGCAGCAACGTCGGCTTTGTTCGTGACGTCAATTCGCACTTTGTTGCGGCGACCATTGATCACGACTTCGCAGCCAACCTGACGGGTTCGCTCCGCGGTGGTATCCAGTACAACGACTTCGCCGATGTGGTTGGCATCAAGAGCCGCGACGGCGTTTCGCCCTATGTCGACGGTCAGGTGTCCTACGGCTTTCTGCCGGGTTCTTCGCTCACCGTGGGTGTGCGTCATCAGCTGACGGCAACCGATGTGGGTATCTTGGGTGCTGTGGGCGGCGGTCTGTTCTCCGATCCGATCCGCGGCAGCAGCGCGACCTCTGCTCGTATCGGCGTGTCGCACAGCTTCACCCCGAAGTTGGTGGGTTCCATCAACGGTTTGTATCAGATGGGTAACTTCATCGGTGGCGGACCTGGCGTCGACGGCAAGAGCGACAGCTACGCTTCCGCTGACGTGACTCTCTCCTACCGCATCACCCAGCACATCTCGACTCGTGTGTCCTACGCTCACGACCGCGTTGATTCCGACTTGGTGAACGACTTGCGTGAGTTCTCACGTAACCGGGTGTTCCTGGGCGTCAATTTCACCTACTAAGAATTTCCAACTCTGGCGAAGGAGGCTGGAACATCCATTCTAGCCTCCTATTTTTTTGCACATGGAAGTATCGAAGGCACCCCAGTCGCAGGACTCGAAGCTCCACTTCCTCGATTACTGGCGCATCATCCGCATTCGTAAGGCCGTCATTCTGGCGGTCTTCCTGCTGGTAGTCATCACCACGGCGATCATCACCCAGTTCCAGCCCGAGTCTTACTCGTCGCTGGCACGGATGAAGGTGGAGAAAGACACCCCGCTGACCCAGTTGATGATGGGCAGTGGTCCGATGACGCCTGCCTTCGACCAATACTTCCTCCAGACCGAGTTCCAGGTCATCCGCTCCCCGAAGATCCTCAACGAGGTCATCAAGGATCTGAAACTGGCCCGTGTCTACGCCGAACGCGACAAGCAACCGGGCGAGCTTCCCATTCAGGACGCTTACGAAACACTGTCGCGTGAGGTGGACATCACCCAGTACCGTAATACGGCCATCATTGAAATCACGGCCTTCAACGAAGATCGTGAACTGGCCGCCCGCATCGCCAACAAGATCGCCGAGATCTATGGCAATTACCGGAACAAGAACCGTTCCGGCCGCAGCGATGCGGCGTGGACTGCTCTGACCAACAAGCTCACCGTCTATGATCGGGAAGTGTCTGAAGCACGTGACAACA
>JAGWVZ010000799.1 GCA_018970625.1 Myxococcales bacterium
GGTCCAGAAACCAGTCCAGCTGCGCCTGACTCATGTAATAGCTGTCGTCGGGAACGAAACGTTCCGAACGGGAATCCAGAATTATAAACTCTGCCGTGTCGCCCCAGACATAATAGGTCCAGATACCACCTTCCGGGCCCCGCTCGATCGCAAAACTCTCGTCGTACGACTGCACCGCCGCACGCAATATCGACGACGCGATCGACGTGGGATCATAGTCGTTGTCGACCTCGTGGTCGTCCCACGTCTGATAGAAACCCACCGTCTCGTGCATGCGACGATACGCCTGCTCGGCCAGCTGCGAACGCCAGCCGTTGCGGAACTCCTCGAGCGTCTCATACCCGTCGTTGTAGTGCTGATCACCCGTGTGCAGGAACAGTGAGATGTCGTCGCGCTCCGCCATGCGCTCCACCGCGTCCAGCGGACGAAAACGCTGGTTGGTGCACGACGTTGATGCCACCGTCAGCGGCGCGCGCACCCCGGGCGCCCACGCCGTCGAAAATCGGCCAATCGGGCTGCGCTGCTGCAGCTCGCCCGCCTCGTTCACGCGGAAGAACGCATACCGGTACCATGTACCCGCACGCAACCCCTCGACCGGCGCGTGCAGATAACCTGCGGCGTCCGACGCGACCGTCGCCTCGTACGCCAGCAGACGCTCGCCACCGTCACCCTCACGCCAAACACGCAGCTCGACTGGCTGCGCATCGGCCACAAAAGTCCACAACAACGCCGACGCGGCGCGCATGGCGCCCGCCTGCACACTGAGCGGAAAAAGCTCGGCCGCCTCGGGTACCACCGTCGGATCCGTCGGCCATGGCTCGGCGCCATCGTCGCCCGCGTCTGGCTCGACGACCACGTCGGCCGCAATGTCCGGCTGCACGTCAACGGCGGCGATGTCCTCCTCAACAGCCGTGTCCGGCCCGGTCGCGGCATCGACTTCTGGCGCTTCGGCATCCTCGACAGCCACGTCGGGCTCGACCGTATCCTCGACCAGATCGGTCTCGGGCGCGGCGGCGTCGGCGGCGTCTTCTTCGACACCGGTATTGGCATCTTCCGCGATGTCGTCTGTACCGCCGCCCTGCCCCGCATCGGCGGCACTCGAACCATCGAGCGCGGCCGTCGAGCCATCGTCGGGAGCGCTCGCGTCAGCCTGCGAGTCGATGGCCGCACGCTCTGAGTTGCAGGCATACAGGGCCACAACGAATAACAGAAAAGGAGTGCGCTTCATGGGGTCACCTCGCTCGACGCTGCACACCAGGCCGCAGCTTCACTCGCCGGCGCCAGACGCCGAAACACCAGAGGCTCGTTCATGCGCGCCGGTTGCCGCATGACCAGGTTGCCGGCGTCGTCCATGGAGAGGAACATGTCGGTAGGCGCCCCCGACTGCGGCACATTCTGCACCTGCCACATGCCATCTGCCGCGCCCAGAAGCCGCCAGCCAATCGCCTCGCTGGCACGCTCACCGCGACGCTCGACCCGCATGCACGCATTGCCCTCGGGTGCGAACGCCATCTCGAACTGTAGCGACAGCATGGCGTTATAGATCAGCGCAGCGTGGTCCAGCTGCACATCCTGCAGGGCGATGGTGGCGTCGTCATCGAGCGTCCACACACCACAGAAAACACACACATCGCCGAAGGGACGCACCACCCAGGGAACCTCCGGCGGCTCATTGGCAAAGGCGACCGGGCTGTGCAGTGCACAGACCAATGCCGCAAGAACACCCAGCAAAGCGGGCCGAAACATAGCAACACCATGGAGAGAGATAAGTGAGAGGTCTCTCTATAACGCGCCGCATGACCAACCGGAAGCACCCTGA
>JAGWVZ010000800.1 GCA_018970625.1 Myxococcales bacterium
GGTTCACAACAGCTGGTTCCATCGAGGGATGCGCCTGAGTACCAGTGCCAGGTAGTTTTTTTCGCTCGCCAGCTCGGCGCGACTGCGCGAGATGGCCAGTTCGATGCCTTCGCGAGACTGCAGCACCCCAACCGGTGAAGGTGGATTTCTGTAGGTGATATGAAGGTCGCTGAATGGTATGGATTCAAGAACAGGTTGTCGCGCCAGTTTCTGAATGGGATAAAAGAGCAGATTGGCATTTACGAGGGGAGCAAAACAATCACAGCTTAAAATAAACGAATTGCGCGTAATGATTTCGCCTCTCTCCACGCATCGCCATGCGATGCGTGCCGGCACGTTCGCGACAACTCCTCCATCGGTCAGACGGAACAGCTGTCGTTCTGCAAAGAGACGGTTTAGCGCGGGAATACCGGCGTCTTCGCGCTCGTGAATATCGTAGTGAATAATGCCCGGCACTGCGCACGAGAAGCCCACGGCATCGACACTGTGAAAATCCTCCAGTCCGGTATCTGAACCGAAGACCACCTCGGACAGAAAATTGGGATTGAGCAACATCGTCCTGACGATGCGCGAAAACAGGCTGGCTTTTTGTGTTCTGTTGAATGCAGATGGACGTCTGCTGTATTTTTGAATTTGTGACTCGACGTCTGAGAGGGCGAGACCAATGCCAGTGCGCAAACCGGTGGCGATCGGGCGAAATGCAATGGGCAGTTCACTGATGCGAGGAATCTCGGTGCGCAGGGTTTCGCGGAAGATCTGTGCCCCGACATGGCGCGCCTTCAGCTCAACGGTGCCTGGAAATCCAAAGCGCGAAAAGCCGCGATATGGAGAAAACACCCGGCCCACATCGGCGGGTCGGGGCAGGGCAGAGACAATGAGCGACGGGTCGTAGCTACGCGTGACCGAGCGAAACAGTCCGAGGAGGGCTCCCATGCTGCTACCGGCAATGAGGCGGGGCGTAATGCCAAGCTCGTTGAGCAGGGCGAAGGCACCGAGATGATTGTAGCCAGAGCCACCACCGCCTCCCAGGACGAGCACAAGCTCGCGCTGTGTCACCTCGCTCTCAAATCGGTCCATGGGGAAGGATCCTGCGTGCCGTTCGGCGATCGAACGGTGAAGCTCATCAAGCTGAGACCGAATGGCTGGCATCAGGGAGCGCAGGCCTTTCCAGTCCAGAATGACGTCGCGACGTTTGTCGATGAACCAGCTGGTCTGCTCCAGCAGCCAGTGGCGAAACGGTGCGATGTCCTCGAAGAGGTCGTGGTCACGCGAACCGTGCCGAAGACGGGTCAGACGAGCGACTGCGAGGCCGTAACGCAGAAGATTCGTATCGCTGGCGTTGAGCAGCGCCGGGCGGTCCGAGAGTGGACGGAGCAGAATCTGCTCCAGTTGCCTCACGGGCTGAGTGCGCAGGAAAGAGGCATCGAGCTGCGGATCCATGCAGGGCCTGACAGAGAGGAGAGCGAATAAGCGGATCGATGTAGGCAATCGATGCGCAATTGTCACTCCCGCAGGTGTTGTGGCGATTATCGGGGGCCGATGTTCACGACCGCTGGTCCGGGAGGAACTGTGCGGACGTCCAGCCCGATTCTGCGGTGGGATGCTTGCCGTGGCGCTGCCGGATGGTACCCGGGCGCCTTTCATGATACCGGGCTCCGATGTATCGCGCAGGTCTGTGCGTGAATGGGTTTCGGAGCAGTCAACCGATGGGTGGAATTGGTCACACCACTGCTGCATTTTTGGGGCCTCGGTCAGCGCGGTTCGTACGAGCACAGAACAAATCAACCTGCAGGTCGGAATGACGATGGGCGACGG
>JAGWVZ010000801.1 GCA_018970625.1 Myxococcales bacterium
CGCCCTGAACATGGACGTCGGCGTCGAAACGAAAGTCGGGGAACACTTCGTCACGGACAGGTTTTTCGATGGTGACCAGAGCACGCTGCACCTGTGGCGATGCCAGCTCGCCGGTGACGACCGCCGACGCCGATGCGCTCATTTCGGTTGGCGCGGCGGTAACGCCGAAAGCGGCCAGCCAATCCTGCAGCGCGTCTGTGTTCAGTTGAACGGCCAACTCGGGCGTGGTGCCATGTACGGTGTCAATGCTGCCCATGACCGAAGCAGAGGTCTCGCTGTTAGACAGCCGCAGCCCTGGACGGCCGTCCTGGTCGACAAGCGACACCACGCCACGTTGCGACAGGGCGGCGGAGAGGGTCAGGTTGAGCGCTCTGAACGGCAAACCCATGGGTGCAGAATCCCACGCGAGTGTCAGATTCCGGGCATCGCCCATGAGCATCGGCGGCTGAATGGCGCTCATGAGCGGGGTGGTCCACGCGGGTGCCACTTCAAGCGCCTTCCGGGTGAGGTCGCCCTGCAGCTGAATGCCGGCGGGTTCACCCGCGATACACGTCGCCGGCGTGCTTCGCACGGTCAGGTCCAGCCACTCCGCGAGGGAGCCGCTATCGGGATCGGCGAACGGGCGCACCAGCTCATCGGCGCGCAGGTCGTGGGCGCACAGATTCAGTCCCCAGGTGCCCTGAGCGGGGATCATCCACCCGCTGCCCGTGAGCTCGCCGCCCCAGGCTGAGACGCGTGAATCGGGTAATAACTCCGCGTAACCATTGTGGATTTGCAGCCCAATATCCGCTTCGTCGATGCGCCAGCCGAGCAGGCTCATGGAGCGGACCTGCAGTCGGGACTCCATACCGTCGTAGAAACGGACGTTGCCGGCGCCATCGAATGTGATGGGTTCGATTACGGTCTCGCCATCGATCGGGTCGATCAGGCCGGGGAAAAAGTAATCGAAGAGGCGCGTATTGGCTGGGAACTGCAGCGTGGCCTGCCCGTCGTACCAGATCTGTCCGCGTTCTCGCCGAGGCAGTTTGGGTCGCTCGGGCACGATGCGGACATGGCCGGCTGCCCGTATATCGACGTCGTGTCCCGCGATGTGCAGGTCGCCAATCGTGAAGTCGTCGCGCTTCCAGTCAAAGTCGCGCAGGTAGGATGCCCCGAAGGTCAGGTCCAGCGGCCCCGGCCCCAGACCGGCACGCGCAGGAATCGGCGCATACGCTGCCCGCCAGGGCTGTGTCCGACGCAGCACCTCCCATTCAACCTGTTCGATCGAGTGTTTGCCAGGCCCCAGCGAGAACATGCGCTCGCTCATGAGCAGGCGTCCCGAGCCGATGGTCGCGGAGAGGCGCACGTCGGCGCGTGGCGGGCCGGTGTCGGCATATCCCGTGGCGCTGACGCCTTCAAACAGCATCATCATATCGGACAGCTGAATCAGCACGTCGACGTCACGCAGGTCCATGTTGTGGAACACCACCCGCAAGGGGTTACGCACGCGTTTTTTCTTTCTCCACGTACCTGTAAATGCCTTCACGAGCGTCAGATACCAGTCGTAGTCCTCTATCAGCAGCACCCGCCCGGTGTGCCCGGTACAGTCTTCCAGATGCAGTCCTCCCAGAAAGACCGATTGCGGTCGCACCGAGCAGCCTACGGTGTGCAGATCCAGAATCGGCGTTCCGTGTTCGTCGAGCACGTGTGCGCCATGAATATCGACCCGCAGCAGGCTGGGGTGTATCTCCAGATGACGCGCCTCAATCCGTCCCGGAATCACATCATCGACGACTTCCAGCAGCAACGTGGCGCCAAACTGACTGTTGAG
>JAGWVZ010000064.1 GCA_018970625.1 Myxococcales bacterium
CCGTCATGGGCAAGCTCGCACAACTCATCAAGGATGTGCGCGCCGATGGGCATGAGCTCACCATTGTGGGACTCGACGGCCACGTCAGCCTCAGCAAGCACCCCGAAGCCACACGCAAGCTGCCCCGGCGGGCGGCATCGCACTGAATGATTGCAGGGCGGTGCCCGCGTACCACCGCCCTGAAACCATCGACCTCGGCGTCACGCCGCACCCTCACGCATGACGCCCTCGTCCCCGGTACCGCGTCGACGTTAAAATCGCGGCGGCGGATCGATCACAATCGACTTCGGACGCGTCGGACAGGACGGAATACAACGACCGCAGCCAATGCAGTGCCGAGGATCGATCCACGGGCGGTCGTCATCGTCGAACAGGATCGCGTCTTCGGGATAGGGGCACGCTTTCAGGCAGTTGGTGCACGGAATGTCGTTCCATGCGCGGCAGGTGTCGCGGTTGAGTCGCGCCACCCCCATGAACGTGTCGCGCATGTCCATGACCTGCAGGGCGCCGGTCGGGCAGGCCGGCATGCACGGCGCGTCGGTACACACCACGCAGGGCCGGTAGCGGTTGGGGTCCAGGAACGGGGTGCCCGAGGCCAGTCCCGCCTGCTCGTCCAGGTTCAGGATGGCGCCCGCCGGACACGCCTTCACACATTCGCCGCAACGCGTACACGCCACCAGAAACTCGATCTCACTCACTGCGCCGGGAGGCCGGCACACCCGCGGCGCAAAACGGTCTGCGAAACCCTCGACCGCCATCTCGGTGACCACCGCGCCCACCTCGCGGACACGATGCAGCCCCTGCACGAGCAGGTCGCGTTTGCTGAACTTGGGGTCGCTCACGCGCAGGCTCGCGGGGCAGGCAGAAACGAAACACGGGCGGCGGCAGACACGCTACGCATGTTCGCCAAGCGCGCAAGCGTCGGCCACACACGTGTCGCCAAAATGTTGCGCGACGGTGCCTGTGCTTTGCCTGACCTTCATGAAGATATGCCATGTCACGCGCCTGTTACCGCAAATCTGCCAGACCGACGCCTCGTCGGTCGCCGCCATGGTCTGGTTTATGTCCACCACTTACCGGGCACACACACATCGCGTGGAGGGCGTCGATACCGCTCATCTGCCGCCTCACCGGCTGCGCGGCACCGATCCCGACATGTTGCTGTCGAGGCGCAACCAGCTTCGCGTGTCACCGCCGGGCGAGCGAAACAGCCTGCCGCCGGTACCACCGGCTCTTCCACTGCAGATGCACCCGGTAGAGTTCGGCCAGGTGGCGCTCGTGGCGCTGCTCAAACGCCCCGTGCGAGCGCTGGAATGGGGTGCCGGCGGCACCACCGCCGCGTTGTTGAGCCTGCTGCCGTCACTGCAGACGCTGGTGTCGGTAGAACACAATGTGGATTGGCACACCCACGTGTTGCAGACCATCGAAGACCCTCGCCTGCAGCTGCTTTTGTGCCGGCCTCGCGTCGAAGAACCGCAGCCCGATATGACGATGCCGGCAAAGAAGCGGGCAGCCGTCCTGAAACGCTTTGCCGACCAGTGCGAGAAGCAGCCGTCGCTGCTGGGTGACTACGTCACGCGGCCGGGTGAGCTCTTCGCCAGCTACGACCTGATTCTGGTGGACGGACTGGCGCGCCGCGCCTGCCTGAAAAGGGGGTACGAGCTGCTGGCCCCGGGTGGGATCATGCTGCTGCACGACGCTCAACAGCCGCACTACCGGGCCACACTCTCGTCGTTCCCCGAGCACCGGTTTCTGGACCCCTGGGTGCAGGGCCAGCTGTGCATGGTCACGCGCCCGCTGCCGTGAATTCGGGGTGTCGAGCGCACAGGCAGGGCGGTCGGTAAACAAACGGCAGCTCGGCTCACGCACGTTTTATCACTGACCGCTCCCTTCCTCCGTCAACTCTGTGCCTGCACGCAGTCGGTTCAGGTACGTCTGATAGGCGTAGATGCGGTCACGCTGCCGTCCCGTCGTCTCGGCGAGTACACCAGCATTCATCAGGGCATCGATGGCGCGCACTGCCGTCGGCTTGGTCGTCCCTAGAGCCTCAACGACAGACTGCACAGTGACAATGGGTCGTCCAGGGAGCCGTTCAAAGAGTTGAACTGCCAAAAGATTCGCACCCGGATAGTGCATGACTCGTTGTCGGTCAGCATTCACAAGGCTAAACAGATCACTTGCGGTAGCGACGGCTTCATCGGCAATGGTCGCCACTCCATCCAGAAAAAAGTCGAGCCAGCCTTCCCAATCGCCGTCGCTGCGGACCGCGTTCAAACGGCGATAGTACTCCTGCCGATGGCGCTTGAAAAACAGACTCAGGTACAACAGCGGACGGGAAAGCAGTCGCCAATGCTCCAGCAGAAGCGTGACAAGCAAGCGCCCAATACGGCCATTGCCATCGAGGTACGGGTGTATCGTCTCAAACTGCACATGGAGAAGGCCGGCACGAACCACGAACGGAAGATCGTCCTCTGCATGGATGTAACGCTCGAACGCTCCGAGAATCTCAGGCAACAAATGCGGTGGTGGCGGAACAAAGGCCGCGTTCCCCGGGCGGCTTCCACCGATCCAGTTCTGGCTGCGCCGGACTTCCCCAGGTTGCTTGTGCTCGCCCCGCACTCCGCGAAGCAGGATCGCATGCGTGTCTTGCAACAGCCGCATCGATAGCGGAAGTCCAGATGGACTCGCGAGGTGCTCACGCGCAAAAGTCAGCGCATCGACGTAGTTGCACACCTCCTCAATGTCCGCAGTCGGGCGTGGCGCGTCGGTGGTGGCCTCATAGTTCAGAAGGTCCATCAATGTGGCTTGCGTGCCCTCAATCTGGGACGACAGCACAGCCTCTTTGCGCACAAACGCGTAGATGAACCAGCTCAGTGAGGGCACCATCGCGCCCGCCAGTTCCAGACGCACAAGCGCCTGCTCCGCATCTCTCACTCGTCTGGCCAGTGTGCCGTCAATCACAAGCGATGGCCCGGCCGGTGGAAGTGGGTGCGGCAAAAAGGCGTTCACCAACTCACCACCGACCGACGTATTCACGAAGGTTCCTGTCTTTCGGATCGCCATTTCAGCACCGTTGGCAACGTTTTCTTTACTATCCGGAACCGCTGGTAACGTTCGCTTTACTAGCGCGCCTCGTTAGTAAAGCAAACGTTACTCGGCTTCTGGGTCCAAACCCCAGCTCTGACCAGAATGCGCGGAGCGTGCCCTACTACACGCCTCGGCCCAACCTCCACCCCTTTGCGCGTCAGCCATGCGCATCGAACAGGCGCAGGCAGGGCGGAATACGCCCGACCGATCGCCCCCTTGACGGAATGAGGCGCTCCCATCAGAAGGGACCCCGTACTTCACCCCCGAGGCTCCCTTGAGTATTGCGACCGCATCGGACTCTGAACAGCTGGCGCTGGATGTCGGCGAGCTGCTGATTGTTGGCTTCGATGGCTACGAGCTGACACCCGCGGTGCGCGAGGCGCTGCAGGCGAAGCAGATCGCGGGCACGATTCTGTTCTCGCGCAACATTCAGTCCATCGAACAGGTGGCCGCGCTCAACGAGGCGACGTACGAGGCCGCGGGTAACGATCGCACGCCGTTTGTCTGTGTCGATCAGGAAGGTGGTCGCGTGCAGCGCATGCGCGACCCGTTTGTGCGCATGCCGCCCATGGCGCTGGTAGGGCAGGCGGGCGACCTGGATTTGGCAGCTAAAATTGGCGAAGATATCGCTTCGGAGCTGACGACAGTCGGTTTCAACCTCGATTTTGCGCCCTGCGCCGATGTTTTTACCAATCCAGAAAACACGGTCATCGGTGACCGCGCGTTCGGAACCGACCCCGAAACGGTCGGACGTTTTGCCGGCGCGGTGATGCTGGGCCTGAATATGGGCGGTGTGGTGCCTTGCGCCAAACACTTTCCCGGCCATGGCGATACCCTGCTGGATAGCCACGAGGCGCTGCCCACCGTAGACCAGCCGCTGGAGCGGCTACAGCAGGTGGAGCTGCGCCCCTTCGAGCTGCTCATTCGGGGCCAGGTGCCCATGATCATGACGGCGCACGTCATGGTCCCCGCCGTGGATGCGCAGTGGCCGGCCACCCTCTCTCCGCAGTGGCTCACCCGAATCCTGCGCCAGCAGATGAAGTACGGCGGTGTCATCATCTCCGACGACCTCGAGATGCGCGCGGTCGCCGACCGCTGGAGCATCGAGGAGTTGACCGAGCGCGCGCTGCACGCCGGCGTGGACATGTTTCTGATTTGCCAGAGCGAAGCAAAGTGGCGCACGTGCCACGCCACCCTCATGGCGCTGGGTCAGCGCTCTGAACGCGAACGCGAGCTCATCGCCATGGCTGCGGGTCGCGTGCGCGCCCTGCGCCGCGACTGGCTGCGCCGCACCGGCAGCGAACAGCCGCGAACGCTGCTCGGCTCGCCCGAAGTGCAGGCGCGTGTCGATCGGGTGCGCGAGCTCGCGGGAGCCCGGGCATGAGCGCCGTGCGCCCGGCGGCGGCCCGCAGGTCAGACGACCCCCGCGGGATTCAGGACCGGGTCAAACAGGAACAGCGAAACATGTGGGCCTTCCTGTCCCTCTTCATGGGGGTGTGCGCGTGGGTTCCCCTGCTGATTCTGCTCGCCGCACCGCTCAGCCTTGGCTTTGCCGTCATCGCCTTTGCCACCTCGCGACGTCAGCATCACACACGCGGTGTGGCCGCAGCCGGATACGGCGTGTTCCTGACCCTGTTTGCCATCGTCCTGCATTCGTCGTTTGCGCTCTTCGCATCGGCCATTGGCTGGGGTGGTCGATGGCTGGGCCTCTGATCCCGCCCACCGAGTCGACCACCACGTCGGCCAGCGCCGATGCACCCGTCCTTTTTCTGCCCGGCGGGGTCGCGGTGCAGGCACCGCCGCCATCCAGCCCGCCGCCCAACCGGTTTCGCCGCTCAGACCATCGACCTGCCCGAAGCGCGCTCCCCGTTCTGCTGGCGTTCATGGCGCTCGCCGGCGTGTGCTTTGGCGAGACCGTGCACTACGCCGTCGGGCTCAACGATTTCTGGTACCTGAACTTTCTGGGGCTGCAGGTCGATCCGGGCAACCTCGCGACGTGGCGCAACGGCTTTTACCCGTGGGGTACCGCGCTCCTGTATGCGCTGTTTGCCCCATGCAAGCCGCTGGTAAGCATGACCTACCTGTCGCTCACCATGGCCATGGTCTGCGTCACCACCATGCACATCAGCGCCCGAAGACTCGCGGGAATCCGCACCGCAAACGCCGCCAGCGTGGTGCTGCTGCTGTCGCCGTGGTTTATGGTGTACGCGGTCACCCAGACCCCCGACATGCTCACCATGACCCTGCTGACGCTGGGCGTGGCCTTGCTGCTGATCGCCCGACAACCCGGTCTGGCGCAGCTCGTCGTGGCGGCGCTCGCGCTGGGCCTCGCCGGTTCGCTGCGCGCCCACACGGCGCTCATCACCCTGCCTTTGATGTTGGCGCTGGCGTACTACGACGAGCCCCGACGTACGCGGTGGACCCTGCTGCTCGCGGTCGTGGCGGCTTTCCCGATGTTTCAGACCATCGTCAACCTCGCCGCCGGCTATCCCCCTTTCCACACGGCGCAGACCTTCAATCTGTACAAGGCCATACACGGTGTGGAGTGGTTGTATGTCTCGAGCATTCGGCTGACGGTCACCCCACTCGAGCTGGTCGCCAACGCGCCGTGGACCTTCTTTCGCAATGTGGGACTCGCCATGTTTGGGCAGGCCGTGCTGGCCACACCTGTGTTCTTTGGCACCACGCGACTGGTCGCCATCGACCCCGAACGAGCGCCCGTCTGGCGGGCGCTGCGCGCCGCGTCCATCACCTATGTCGCGCTGTCGGCACTGGGCGACAGCACCCGCGCAGGGCTGCTGATTCTGCCCGGCAGCGTGCTCGCCCTGGCGGCGCTGGTCGCGCCCCATGAAAATGCGCCATGGATGGTGTACGAACGGCCCAAAGAGAAGCCGTCACGCCTGACGCCCTTTTTCCTGTGGGGAATCGCCGGCGCGCTCTCCATCGTGGCCGTGGGCCATGTCTCGTGGGAGTGGAACCGCCGAGGTGCCACCTTCGAGCGCAACCTGGCCGTCCAGGAACATTTGCGAGCCCTCGGTGAGCTGCCCGACCGCGCCGATGCCATCTGGTCCAACGACTTCGACCTGTGGATTCCCGCCGTCGCCCCCTTTCGCACCCGCCATAACGGTGGCTGGGCGCGCGTCGACCTCGAAGGCTTCGACTCCGCCTCACCGGAGCTGTGCCTCGAAAACGCCGCCTGCCTGCACGCGACCGCCCTCGCTACCGGCATCACTGTGGTCGCCTGGTGTTCTTTGGGCGACCGATTGCCGGGCGCCCTGCAAAACGAGCTGGCACAGGACCCCGCGGTATTGTCCACCTTCGGCCTGCTTTCCCTGGGGCGCTCTCGCGATTGCCTTCTCTTTCAGGTGGCAGTACCCGGTGAGTCAGGCGCAGACACTTCCACTGCGCCGTAACGTCTCTCTTTTCAGGAGCTGGTGCCATGGCGGATGGCGGTTTACCCCACGTGGTGATTCTTGGCGGCGGATTTGGCGGCATTGCCGCGGCGCAGGCGCTTCGCAACGCGCCCGTGCGCATCACCCTGATCGATCGCAGAAATCACCACCTGTTTCAGCCGCTGCTGTACCAGGTCGCGACCGCCGCCCTGAGCGCACCCGATATCGCAGCACCCATTCGGCACATCCTGCGCAAACAAAAGAACGTCACCGTCCTCATGGCGAATGCCGAGCGCATCGACACCGCATCACGCACCGTGGTGCTGAGCGACGGCGAGGTCACCTGGGACTGGCTCATCGTCGCCACAGGTGCCACCAACTCCTTCTTCGGAAACGACCACTGGGAAGCCTTTGCCCCGGGCCTGAAGACCCTTCCCGAGGCGCTCCGCATCCGCAATCGCGTGCTCACCGCATACGAAAACGCCGAGCGTGAGACCGATCCTGCGGCGCAGCAGGCGTGGCTCACCTTCGCGGTCATCGGGGCCGGCCCTACCGGCGTCGAAATGGCTGGCGCGCTCTCCGAGATTGCCCGCACGACCCTCACCCGCGATTTCCGTAACTTCAACCCACAGCAGGCTAAAGTGTACCTGATTGAGGGTATGAGCCGGGTATTGGGCGCATTTCCCGAAGATTTATCCGCTTCCGCGCTTCAGCAGCTCACGTCTATCGGGGTTGACACCATCTTCAACGAGCGGGTCACCAACATCACAGCCGAGGGACTGCAGGTGGGTGACCGCTGGATCGCTGCGCGCACGGTCGTCTGGGCGGCAGGCGTCAAGGCCGAGCCCATCGTGGGTACGCTGGGGCAGGAGGCCGACCGCATGGGCCGCGTCAAGGTCGCGGCCGACACCAGCCTGCCCGGCAACCCCCGGGTCTTTGTCATTGGTGACACGGCACATCTGGCGGTCGATGGCACGCCGCTGCCCGGTGTGGCGCCCGTCGCCATGCAGCAGGGGCAGCACGCCGCGCGCATGATCGTCCGCCAGCTGCAGGGCAAGTCCACAGAACCCTTCGTCTATTTCGACAAAGGCTCGATGGCCACCATCGGCCGGCGCCGCGCCGTCGCCATGACCGGCACCGGCACGCGCTGGCCCAGACCGGCGCCCGTCATGAAGTTCACCGGCCTGATGGCCTGGCTGGCCTGGCTCTTTGTGCACGTGCTGGTGCTGGTCGAGTTTCGCAACCGCCTCGCCGTTCTGCTGGACTGGGCCTGGGCCTACGTGACCTACCAGCGCAGCGCGCGCGTCATTCTCAATCCGCGCGACGAACACTGACCCCGGACAACCGGACCAATGGCGACGGCTGTTCCCGGGAGTGCCTGCGTGAGCCCGCCGAACTCTGTGTTCCGTGCGCATCCGACGACGACTGCGGCCGCGACATCGACTGGTGCGTTCGCGTGGACGGCGGGCGCGTGTGCGCCCGCGACTGCAGTCGGGAAGCCTGCCCCACCGGCTATGTGTGCTCGCCGGTCACACGCGAAGACGATCGCGTCGCCGGTCAATGCCTGCCCGAACGTGGCATGTGTGGCGGCTGCGCCGACGCCGACACCGACGGCATCTGTGACGAGACCGACGTCTGCGCCGGAGACGACGACACCCTGGACGCCAATTCCATGGCGGTGGAATTCGATGCGAACTCCGATATCGTTTTCAGGGCGGAATTGTGTACAGCCATGGTGCGGCTCCCCGTTTTTCGACACGCCGAATCTGGGGTGCCGAATTTGCCCCGGACGGACGACGCGCGCTCATTTACGGGCAATTCATGAGCATTACCGGAGGCGCATTCTTCGTTGTGCTCGAATACCGCCACGACGAATATAGCTGCACGTCACCGTTAACCCCGTCCTGCGACATCACCGAAGTTTCGATTCGAGGCGCCGATGTCGCGCCGTGGATCGCCCCGAGCGGAGCGCGCATCAACGACGCGTCGTGGCGAAGCGACTGCGACGGCGGCCTGCTCGTTGGCGGAAACTCGAGCTTCAGCGGCGAGTACGGACTGGTAGCAACGTTCCAACTCGAAGGCGGTCGCCCCTGCTGGTGAAGTCGCGGCGCTTACAGTCCCTCAAGGTCGGGACGCTTGCGCCGAAAGCTCTCCCACAGTCTGCGGCGCACGCTGACCAGAGTCTCCGCATACAGCACCAGCAGCACACAGAACAAAAGCACCGGCCACAGGGAGCGCTGCCCGGCCGTTAATTCGGTGCCGGTTTCGGTTTGCGGCCGGGAGTTTGCAGCCACCGTCTGCGCCTGCAAAAGCAGCGACTCATCGAGCCGGGTCGGGTCACTCTCTACCGAGGGGATATTCGCCGTGAAAGAGAGGGAGTCCACCGCAGACTCCGTGTCGCCGCTCCCCACCAGCACCTCATGCAACCCCGTCGCACGTGGCGTAAAGAGCACCTGGCCATCCTCGGGAAGCAACACCACGCGTTCGCCCTCGGGTGGCAACACAATCACACGGTCAGGTGTCCACGCTTCCACGTCCAGCTGCAAACGCTGCCCTACCGCCGCCTCGGTGACCGTAGTGCCGCCCTGCTGCGCCAGATACTCGACCATGCGCTGCACCAACGGCAGGAACGTCGTGCGAATCGGCAGGCTGGTCCAGTCATAATCAATGGAGGTGGTCAGCAGCAGCACGCGCCCTTCTCCCAGCCGCCGCTCGACCAGCGCCGGTCCACCGTCGCCGAAAGAGGCCAGCGTGCGCGCCCCATCCACCGGAGCCGGCTCCAGCAGCAGGTAAGCGAACACCATGACGCTCTGAATGCTCTCGCCGCCCGGCAACGAGAATACCCGAAAAATCGGGTGACGTGCGTCCAGCTCGGCCAGCCGGGTGGACTTGATGGCGACATCGGGGTCGTCGGCTGCCGAGAGCCGCGTGATGTCACGCACAGGTTTGGGCAGCAGGCCGCCAAACAGGTTGTTCCAGCGTGCGGGGTCGACATTGTCGCCAGCGGTCAGCAGCAGACCACCGCCCTGCTCTACAAACCGGGTAAGCGCGGTCACGGTGGTTGCGGGCAGACCGGCGACGTTGGCGAGCACGACCACGTCGACGTCACTCAATTCGGAGCCCGAGAATCGGTCAGCGGTCACCGTGGTCACGGTCGCGGCGGCGTTGTCTTCGAACGACGCACCGAGCGCGCGCTCCAGGTAAAACAGCTCGTCGTTGTACTGCACGGCTCGGGCGTCACCGTTCACGAGCAGCACGCGGATTCCCTGGTCGAGTCGAATCCGCAATTGCCGCTCGTTGTCCGACAAAATACCGTCGTCGTCCTGGATACGAGCCGTTACCGTGTGGGCTCCCCCGGCTGCGAACGTGTGCACCCACGAGGCCAGGGCTGTACCCTCGGCAGAGATTTCGGTTACGGCTGTGCCGACCGGCGCGCCATCGACCAGCAGCTCGACCTCGACGGAATGACCCGCTTCGTATCCCCATGCCTGCAGGCTCGCAGACAACCTCCATGCGTCGGAACCGGCGTCATCGGCTTCGATATAATCCAGCTCTGTAAGGGCAAGGTTGGTGGCATTTCCGTCTGAAATGTCCACGACTTCCAGTGTGCCCAACCCCTCGGCCATGGAAGGGTCAAAGCCGGCAACCCCCCAACCGGCGACGGCGAGGTCAGTAATCCAGACGGTGCGTTGCACCGGTTGCTGGCTCGTTTGCTGAATTTCGCGAGCGGCGGCGAGGGCGCGATCGAGCGCCGTTGAGCCCGGATAAATGGCCGAATTTTCTACGATCTCGATGGCGCGCCCATGGTCATCGGTCAGGTCGCCGAGCTCCATGCGGGGGGTATCGCTGGCGAACACGACGGCGATCTGGTCCCAGGTGCGCAGGTCACGAATTTGCCGGGTAGCGGCGTCACGTACAGCATCGACACCGTCGCGGCGCACCATGCTGGCCGAGTCGTCGATCACAAGCACGACCGAGGCCGGAAGGCGTCCGTCAATGCCGACCGTGGCCCCGCCGCAATCCAGAAAGGGCAGCGAGAGCGCGAGCGGAAGAAAAATAAAAATAGAGACGCGCAAGGCCAGCAAAAGCCACTGCTTCAGGCGCAGACGTCGGGCCAGTTTCTGCTGACTCCGCAGCAGAAACTCCATCGCGGGAAAAGCGCGCCGTTGTGCGCGCTGACGATTAATCAGGTGAATAATGATCGGAATTGCCGCAGCGAGCAGCCCGAGCAGCATGGCCGGTTGCATGAAATTCATCGGCGACCCCCACTGCGGCGGCGGCCCTGAATAAATGCAAGAAGCACCTCCTCGATGGGCTTGTCGGTGCGGGCTCGAAAATACTCGAGGTCGGCCGAGCCGCAGAGTTGTTTCATGCGAATGGCGTGCGCAATAAAAGCTTCCTGATAGGCTGTGCGAATATCATCAGGGTCAACCAGCAGGTCGCCTTCGCCTTCCAGTCCTTCAAATATGGTTAATCCCTCGTAAGGAAGCTCAAATTCAGCCCGGTCGAGCACGTGAAACACCACGACCTCCATACCGCGCCGGCGCAGAATTCGAGCCATCGATAACAAATCTTCGCCAAATTCCAGCAGGTCCGAGATCAACACCACCATGGAGCGTGCGTGCACGCGCTCGGCAATGCGGCTCAGGGCTGCCTCGATCGACGTACGACCTTTCGCGGGGGTCGCGTCCAGCACGCGGCAAATATCGTCGATTTGCGCACGACGCGACGACGGAGGAAGCCAGTGGCCGGGGCGTTCATCAAAAACAAACAGTCCAGGGGCGTCGCCCTGCCCCAGCTGCAACCACGCCAGCGATGCCGCCAGCGCGCTGGCGTACCAGTGTTTGCTGGGGCTGCCTTCCCAGCTGAAATTCATGCTGGCCGAAGAATCCACCATCAGAAAACTGCGAACATTGGTCTCGTCTTCGAATTGTTTC
>JAGWVZ010000065.1 GCA_018970625.1 Myxococcales bacterium
CTGGGCGAAGCGATCCGTGAAGGCCGCTTTTCTTACCCCGGCTTCGGTACCTTCTCTGTGAAGGAGCGCGCTGCCCGTGAAGGCCGCAATCCGAAGTCCAAGGAGAAGATCCAGATCGCCGCTTCGAAGTCGGTCGGCTTCAAGCCCGCTGCGAAGCTGAAGGACAGCCTCTGAGAGGCCCTCAGGCCTCTCTCGACGGCCTGAGCAAGCGTCCTTGAACACGCTTCAGCCGAGCGGTGATCCACTCTCGGGCTGCAGCGTCCAGATACCACATGGGGCACAGCGATAACGCCGCGTAAGTGGCGCCTGTCGTCAGCAGCTGTGTCAGCGGGCCGGTCGAAGCCAGTGGCAGCGCGACGAGCGATGCGCCTGCGGCGCCGGCCGCTGCCGATGCACCTCCGCGCCACAGCCCCGACCATGTCGCGGACAGTGCGCGAGACACCCCCGTGATTTCGCCTGCCACCAGAAGTACGACGTAGGTGAGCCCAAGGCCAACAACCGTCGCCCACGCGACGCCGGAGAGTCCGGCGACGTTTGCGCCGACACGATAGAGCGGAATCATGACCAGCGCACTGGCGGTCGTCAGCAGCATGGGAGCCCACATGCGTTGCCGCGCATACCACGCACGCGTGAGGATGGATTGCGCACACCATGTGGGTACAGCAAACGCCAGCACCGCGAGAACACCTGCCGTTTCGCGCACGTCCTGCGCGTCGTACGCGCCCCATCCGTAAACGGTCGCAGATATGGGCACTGCAACCACCGAAAGCCCCACGCCCATCACCGTCGCCAGACTCCATGTCAGTTGAAGCGACTCGCCCAGTACCCGCTGAAAATCCAGCTCGCGCGACTCGGCATACAACTTCGACAGAAAGGGAAGGGCAGCCTGCCCGGCAGCCTGCCCCAACAGCGCCACAGGTACCAGCATCAGGCGGCGCGCATTATTCTGCCACGTTAGCGAGCCGGGCTCGAGCGACGCCGCGGCCCATCGGCCCAGCCACTCATCCACCGTGGTCAGCGACACCCCCAGCATGAGTGGCAACGCCAGCCACCAGTATCGCCGCACCTCCAGCTCCCGCAACGCCAGCGGCCTGACCCAACGGATATGGCGCGCAGCAAAGGCCGCCGTCAGCAAGAACGGACCCAACACCGCGCCAGCCATTACGCCCACCGAAAATCCGCTGATGCCCAGCCAGGGCGCCGCGACGGTGCCGCCCAGCACAATGCAGAGGTTGTAGATCAGAGGGGACAGGGCAGCCGCTACAAACCGCCGATTGGCCAACTCCGTCGCGCCAATCAGTCCGCCCAGCGCGAAGAACAGAGGCCCTGGCAGGATGATGCGCGTCAGCTGAACGGTGAGCGCGGTTTGCTCGGCATTAAACCCCGGATACATCATACGCACGATGTCGGCCGCAAACATCCAGGCGAGCGTGATGGATGGAACCAGAAGAGCGACTGTCGTGAGCGCCAGCGTCCAGAACAATCGCCAGGCGCGGTCCGGATTTTGCTGCTCCACCAGCGCGGAATACATGGGAATAAAGGTGAGTGACAGGGCGCCACCCGCCAGAAAATAATTCAACAGGTCGGGAAGCCAGAACGCCGCATGATAGGCGTCGGTCTGCGCGCTCGCGCCATACTGCCATGCCAGCACCACGTCGCGCAGATACCCCAGCAGGCGCGATGCCAGAATGGACGCAGCGAGCAACAGCGCAGCGGCAGCAACAGAGGGGGCACGCGACATGGAAGACCGGGGCAGGGCGGCGTTGGTATCCGGCACGGTACCCTAGCCCACTGTGGAGGTGGTGGCCAGTTATGCCCTGCAACCTCGGCAAACGCGCAGGCGCGTGTGACTTGTAGTGACTCGGTCCGGCAATGAGTCGGTGGCGAGCCTGCGTGTGCCTGCCGATCGAACGCTACTCCCGCAGCCAGCGTTGCATACGCGGAAACACGGCCGCGTCGGGAGATGTGGGGTCGGGGCGCTCCAGTGTCAGTCCGCACCAGGCCAGCCAGGGCACTCCAAAGAAGTGACCGGCGCTGAAATTGTCGATGATGCCTCGTGAACCGCCACGATAGCCGTCTGCGTGAAACACAACCTCTGGCGGCAGGTTCAGATGAACCAGCGCTGCCCACGACCAGGCGATGGCAGCCATCTCTTCGGCGCCGCCGCCTTCAACCGTGCCTGACGCCGCCGAACGATGTGACGGCTCAAGAACAGCCAGGTGGCCCGCCTCGTGAAGCAAATCTCCCGGATAGCGCAGTTGGGCCCTGTCGATCACCAACGTGCCGTTCGTCACGTCAATGCCGGGCAGAAAGGTTGTCGTTGCGATCGTACCTTCGCGTATGGGGAGCCCGATCTGCACAAGAAAGGCGATAATCGAGTCGGTATCATCCAGCATGGGCGTCCGGTATCTGCGTGAATCGGCCGAGTGACGGCAGCAGCCACGATGGTGGCGAGCGCTTCGCTGGTATTTGTACGCCAGACGCTGCCGCATGCAACGCCCTGTAAAAACAGGCCGACGAGAGACGTGCAAGGTTGCAACCCATTTTCACTGCGCGTGTACCAGCGACGCCGGTAAGCTGCAACGTACGCCTCGGGCTGGTTTGCAACCCGTTGTCGCCGTCGCGTTCGGATGTTGGTGAGCCGTAGCGGTCACCGACGTGCTGCGCCGGCTCAGCGTGTTGACGGTGGCGATGCTTCCCGGGCCGCAGATTCCGGTGCCCGTTGGCTGACGATTCGACGCAGGCGATGCGACGGCTCGGGCTTTGCTTCCGCAGGGGTCGCGCGCACGCTCGGCCCGGGGAGCGTGACTTGTACGTGCCGGTCTGTTATTTTCGGCACGTTGTAGGCGCTTTTCTGGATGTCTGTATGCATATTGTTGAACCGGTCCGAGCAGCGATGCGTGCGTTTGCGACCGCCAGTCTGGTTGTAACGCTGGCCATGGGTTGCAACTCTGATGTGGGCAACAGTAACCTGAATGCACCTGACGATGGACTGACCGATAACGTGGAGACGCAGCCGGACCTGCCATCGTTTGAGGATACGCGCGACGGTCGTGTAACGGACGACACCGATGACGCGGCCGAGACGGTGGACCGCGAAGACACGTCGCAAGGGCAACCCTGCGAAGATGACAGCGACTGCCCGGGTGGGGAATGCGTGACGCTGGTGGATGGCGATTCCGCCTTCTGCTCGAACCCGTGCGCCGACGACCGCGACTGTCCGGAAGGCTTTGAATGCCTGTTGCTGGCTGACTCGGGCGACGATGCCGTGCAGCGCTGTGTGCCTTCTGACCTGTGCATCGACGCAGACGGCGATGCTTTTGGGGTGGGGCCCGGTTGTCGCGGTCGCGACTGCGACGACAGCTCGGCCGACATCAACCCGGCGGCCGATGAGGTGTGCGACGGTGTGGATCAGGACTGCGACGAGCGCGTCGATGAGAATCCCCTGGATGAGCGCCGCCCTTGCAACACCGGTTTTGCAGGGCGTTGCGATTCCGGCACGACCGTCTGCAACGAGGGGTTGTTGAACTGCGAGCCGACGGCAGAGGTCAGCGTTGAGCTCTGCGATGGTGTCGACAACAACTGCGACGGCGGTGTGGATGAGAGCGGTGTTTGCGCGGGCGAGCCCTGCTGCTTTACGGACTCGTGCATTGGCATTTGTGCGTCGGCGCAGCTGGACGACAGCGGTGCATGCACCGCGCCAGATGGCTGGGGCGAGGAAATCTGCGATGGCGTGGATAACGACTGCGACGGCGAAGTAGACGAAGGGGTCACATCGACGTGGTGGCGAGACGGTGACGAAGATGGATACGGAGACGCTTCTGTTCTCGTCATCTCGTGCTCCGCGCCCGTGCAGTACGTCGATAACGCGGACGACTGCGATGACCGCGCCGGTAGCGCCAGTCCAGTAGGCGTAGAGGTCTGCGATGAGCTGGATAACGACTGCGATGGGGAGACCGACGAGCGTGTTTGCGCTGGCCTGCCCTGCTGCTGGAATGAGGTCTGCGAGGGGGTGTGCGCCGAGGCGTTGACGTCCGATTCCGGGCTCTGTGCAGAGCCGGCTGGCTTTGGTGACGAGCGCTGTGACGGGCTGGACAACGACTGCGACGGGAGCGTGGACGAAGGCTTTGCGCTGGGTGCGCCCTGCAATGAAGGGGTCGGCGCTTGTCTGGAATCAGGTGTTACGGTGTGTGCCGCCGACGGTTCTGAGGTCGTGTGCGGTGCTGTGGCAGGCACGGGTAGCGCTGAACGATGCGACGGCGTGGACAACGACTGCGACGGTGCGACCGATGAAGGCTTTGACCTTGGCGCGGCATGTTCCGATGGCGTGGGTGCATGCCGCCGCGCGGGTGTGCTGGTTTGTGCTGCGGGTGGCGCGTCGGCGAGCTGCGACGCGGTAGCGGGTTCTCCCGTGGCCGAAGTGTGCGACGGCGTGGACAACGACTGCGACGGCGCAACTGACGAGGGGTTTGATCTGGGCGCAGCCTGCTCGACGGGTGTAGGGGCGTGTCGTCGCACAGGTGCGCTGGTGTGCGCCACCGACGGCGCGTCGGCCGTCTGCGGAGCGACAGCAGGCTTTCCTTCGACTGAACTGTGCGATGGTCGTGACAACGACTGCGATGGCAGCACCGATGAAGGCTACAACGTAGGCACGTCCTGTGCGGCGGGCGTGGGGGAGTGTCGGCGAACGGACACGCTGGCCTGCGCGCCCGACGGGTTGTCGGCGGTGTGTGGCGCTGTTCCGGGTGCACCTGTGGTGGAGCTGTGTGACGGTCGTGACAACGACTGCGACGGCAGCGTTGACGAAGGGTTCACCCTCGGCTCGTCGTGCTCGGTCGGTATCGGGGAGTGTCGCAGGACGGGAACCTTCGCGTGCGGTTCGGACGGCACGCTGGTGGTGTGCAACGCAACGTCGGGGACGCCGAGCGCAGAGGTCTGCGATGGCCGCGACAATAACTGCGACGGAAGCACGGATGAAGGCTTTGATGTCGGGCTGGCCTGTGCGAACGGGGTTGGAGAGTGTCGCCGGACCGGCGTTCGCGTATGCGCTGGCGACGGCTCGGCGGCCGTTTGTGGTGCGGTCGCCGGCTCACCTGTTGCCGAAGTTTGTGACGGACGCGACAACGACTGCGACAGCAGCACGGACGAGGGTAATCCTGGTGGTGGGGTGGCCTGCTCGACCGGCTCACCGGGGATTTGCAGCGCAGGCATCAGCCTGTGCAGCAGCGGCAGTCTTTCATGTATCCCTTCGAATAGCCCACAAACCGAGGTCTGCGATAACACAGACAACGACTGCGATGGCGCTACCGATGAAGGCTTTAGTGTGGGCGGCAGCTGTTCGGTGGGTGTGGGAGCCTGCAGCCGAACGGGATTGTGGGTGTGTAACGCTGCACAGACCGGGCGTGTTTGCAGCGCGTCACCGGGCAGCAGCCAGCCCGAGATCTGCGGAAACGGTATCGATGAAGACTGCAACGGCAGCGACCTTGCGTGCCCCTCGGCCTGCTCGGGCGTGACCCGCAACCGGGTCTGGGTAGATACCGAAACTGCCGGCTACACAGATGGATTCGTACCACAGATTGCCGACCTGTTTGAAGGGGGCGGGCGCACGGTCACACGGGCACAGTTTCTGTTCGCGTCCCAGCTGAGTAGTTACGATGTGATTGTGATCGATGGCAGCTCGTTGTCGGGCAGTTTGAGTGCCACGACCGTGCAGAACTGGATTCAGGCAGGCGGTGCACTATTCCTGGCGAACGAAAACCCCACCACGTCGCAGTGCAATTATTTAAATTCACTGGTTTCGGGTTCCGGTCTTTCATTCAGTTGCAGCACCAGTGATGTCCGGAGTTCTGCAATTGATAACAGGTTTAATTTATTATCAGCCATTTCGGGGAATCTCGTGAATGTTGGCAGTTGGCTCGCGGTTCTCGGTGGAACGAACGCTACACGACTGGCGGGTCCCGACACCACGAGCATGGTGGGACGCTACGCGACGTCTGGATGCGGCAGCGTGGTGTTGTGGGGCGATGTGGAATATGGTCACACGGGATATTATACGGGGAATTCGGCTTCGGTCTGGAGTCTGTTGCGCGACTGGTTGTTGACCATTCCCTGATATACCCGCGCGAGTCGCCCTGCTGGAAGGCTTGCCGCAGATTGACACCGGCAAAGTCCGGTGCTTATGCGCCGCCCCGTCCGGTGTTCGACGTGCGCTCCTGTGACTGGTCTCAAGGAACCTTCCTCATGTCCGAAGTATCTGTGTCTCCGATTCTGGTTCGTCTGGTTCCCGGCGAGTCGCTGCTTGAGGCGATTGAGAGTGTCTGCGCGGAGCGTGGTGTAACGCAGGGGTGGGTGCGCGCGCTGGGCACCGTCTCGGACGTGCGCATGTCGACGGGCGTGGGAAGCGCCGAGACGGCTGTAGTCACCAACAGTGGAGCGACTGCGCTCGCGTCATTTGACGCCTCACTGGCGCCGCTGAACGGCCGACCGATGCTGCGCGCCTTTGCAGTGGTCAGCTTTGATGCTGCCGGCGTCTGGACCACCCGCGGTGGTCAGCTTGGCTTCGCGCGCGTCGATAATGTCGAGGTGTGCATTTATCCGTCCGACGAATCCGTTCGTCGCGTGCCGACATCGGACGGTCGCGTGTTGCTTCAGGCGGGCGCGGGCGGGGCGAACCCTTCAGCTGCCACTCCCGTCGCTACCGCCGCGCGTCCCACCATGGCTCCAGCGCCTGTCGCTTCGGGGGCTTCGGCTGCCAAACCCGCGTCGTCGCCGTCTCCGTCGCCCGCACCGTCGCGTCCTGCATCGACCCCCTCCATTCCGTCGGCGGTCGCCGCTGCTGCGGCTGCTCCGTCCGCCTGGGAGCGGGTAGCGCAGGTGTCCAGTCGACTGGCCGAGGAAGACGATGAGGACGAGGGCGTCGACAGCGATGAGCTCAAGCCCGGGGACAAGCTCAAGCACCCCCACCTGGGTGTCTGCCGTGTTCAGATGATCAATAAAGACGGCTCGGCCAACGTCGTGCTGCCCGAAGGTCGCACCAGCAAGCTGCTTTTGCGACCCTTCCGTATCGTTCGCGCCGGTCAGGGGCTCTACGAGCTCGTCCGTAAGCAGGACAGCTGATGTGGCAGACCGCGGTGCGCGAAGTGCCCGCCGGTCCGCAGTTCGCCGACTGGCTACGGCAGCGCACCGCTGCTCTGGGTACCCGTACGCCCACCCGGATTGGCTGGCCTCCCGCGACCCCATCATTCCGACCATCGGCGGTGCTCATTCCGTTGTGGGAGCAGGGCGGGCGTGTCTTCACGGCTTTGACGCTCCGGAGCGCACGCCTGAACGCACACGCTGGTCAGATCTCGTTCCCCGGCGGTCGGCAGGACCCTGAGGACCCTTCGTTGCTGTTCACCGCCCTGCGAGAGGCGCACGAGGAGCTGGCGATCCCACCCGAATCGGTGCACGTGCACGGTGCGCTCGACGATGCGTGGAGCATTCACCAGTACGTGGTGACGCCCTGGGTCGGCTGGCTGGATGCGCCGCCGGTGCTTGTCCCGGAACCGTCTGAGATTGAAAGGGTCATTGTTGCCGATGTCGAGCGCATGATGCAGCCAGGGGTCTACTCAAGGCGCGAGATCGAGCGGGGCAGTGCCCGCTTTGCCATGCACGCGTGGCAGGTCGGCGACGATAACGTGTGGGGTCTCACGGGTGGTCTGCTGTATCAGTTGTTCTGTCATCTGCTCGACCGTCAGGTCGAACCCGAATCTCAGGGCCTGCTGACCCTTCAGCGTTTTCTGAATCCCGAAGAGTGACGCATGAGTTATCTGTCCGGTCGACGAGTTGTGGTGGCTGTGGGCGGTGGGGTCGCCGCCTGCACCGCCACGGAGATCGTCCGCGCGCTGCGCCGGTTGGATGCCCGGGTTCGTGTGCTGCTCACGGAATCGGCCGAGCACTTCGTATCGCCGTTGACGCTGCGAGAGCTATCGCAGCACCCGGTGGAAGGCGTTGGCCTAGAGCACGTGCGACACGCCAACCCGCACGAACTCGCCCAATGGGCCGAGGTCGTCGTGGTCGCACCGGCTACCGTTCGTCTGATGGCTCGTCTGGCTGCTGGTGTGGCCGACGACCTGCTGACGAGCGTGGTGACGGCCGCGAACGTACCGGTCGTCGTTTGTCCAGCGCTGAGCGAAGCCGAGACGCTTGAAACCGAGGCACAACAGAATCTGGGCCTTCTCACAGCCCGCGCCTCGACGTCGGTGCTGCTGGCCGACACTCAGGACCGGGCCTGGCTGGAAGCTGGATTCAGATACCTGCCCGACGCCGACTCTGTGGTGCAGCTGTTGGGGCGGGTGCTCGGTTCGGGATTGCTTGTGGGCCGACGCGTGGTGGTGACCGCCGGTCCAACGCGCGAGGCGTTTGATCCGGTGCGGTTTTTATCGAATCGGTCTTCGGGTAAGATGGGGTATGCGCTGGCTGCCGAGGCGTGGCGCGCCGGCGCTGACGTGCTGCTGATCTCGGGTCCGGTCACGCTGACACCGCCCTTTGGGGTTCGCCTGCTGCAGGTGACGACCGCCGCACAAATGAAACAGGCCGTATTCGAGAGCGTGGATGACATTCTCGTCATGGCTGCCGCCGTGGCTGATTACACCCCACGAGAGACGCTCGAACACAAACGAAAGAAGACCGATGGCGACTGGAACCCCGTTCTGGGGCGCACGGCGGATATTCTGGGTGAACTGGCAAGGCACAGCGTGCGACCGCGCCTGACGATCGGTTTCGCGGCTGAAACAGACGCCGTCGAGGAGTATGCCGCCGACAAACTGCGTCGCAAGAGCCTGGACGGCATTGTGGGCAATAGCGTCGCCGGGCCCGGCGGGGCATTCGAGAACGACCACAACACCGTTGTCATGCTGACCCATGGCCGCGCGGCTCACCACGTAGGGCCTGCCACCAAGCGCGAGATCGCCGAGTCAATCGTTCGTTGGATCTCGACCCTGCCTTCCGGAGTGAGCCATGGATGAACGGGAGCGACGGGTACGTCAGGGCGCCGGCGCGCTGGCCGAGGTGCTGGCACGTCAGGTGTCGCTGGGCCGCACCCGGTGGACAGAACACGAGGTAAAGACGACCCTCGCGCGGCTTGACGAGCTGGAGTCAGCCCTGACCGTCGGTGAAACACCCCGTCGCACGCACGTCAGTCCCGACGCTTTGCAGGGCGTTGCAAACCCGACCGAGGCCATAAAACACGACGATGTGCGTAGTAATGTCGTTGTGTCTGCTGAGTCTGCGGCAGCGCAGAACCCCGAGCGGGTGCGCCCCGTCGACGCGCCCGCGACGAGCGGTGCACGCCCGGTCATGCCGCGCGCCGAGGAGTCGGCTCCAGCTCGCGACACCGTCGCTGTGACGCCGGATGTCGTACCGTGGGCCGCGCCTGTTCCGGCGCTATCCCAACCCTCCAGGCCGGATGTCGCCGAGCTTGCCCGTATTGTGCCCGGCGAGGGCGCACTCGTGAAAGTGTCTGATATTCTGGGGGATTGTCAGCGTTGCGGGCTGTGCCGGACACGAAAGAACATTGTCTTTGGTGCGGGCGATGCCACGGGCAGGCTCATGTTTATCGGTGAAGGTCCGGGCGCCGACGAAGACACGCAGGGCATTCCCTTTGTGGGCAAGTCCGGGCAGCTGCTCACGAAGATGATTGGTGCCATGGGGTTATCGCGTGAACAGGTGTACATCGCCAACGTCGTCAAGTGTCGGCCGCCCGACAATCGCGAACCGGCGCCCGATGAGGTGGCGGCGTGCCTGCCGTTCCTGGAGGCGCAGGTCCGACTGGTGCAACCCGAGGTGATTGTCACGCTGGGTCGGACGGCGCTGCAGGGGCTGACGGGCAAACGCGGCGGTCTGATGTCGACGCGCGGCCAGTGGTTGAAGTACGGTCAGATCGATGTCATGCCCACGTTCCATCCGTCGTACCTTCTTCGCGAGGAGTCGGCCAAGGCGGCGGCGTGGGCTGATCTTCAGCTGGTGATGAAGCGGCTGGGCCTGCAGCGGCCGCGCTGACGTCTCACTTCAGGAAGTCTATGTGGCCGCTGAACGCGCAGCAGATTGCTTCTATCGTGGATGGGTCGCTGTCGGGTGACGCGTCAACGCAGGTGTCGCGCGTCGTCACGGATAGTCGCCAACCTTTTCGTGGCGACGAGCTCTTCGTTGGACTGCCCGGCGAACGCTTCGACGGCGGTCGTTTTGCACAGGGGGCATTGTCGCGAGGCGCGCGCGTAGTGCTGACGTCACGCGAGACGTCTGTGGTCACCGAACCGGGTCAGGCGCATGTGCAGGTCGATAACCCGCTCGTCGCGCTGCAGTCACTCGCCGCTTATCGACGGCGTGCGTGGAGCGGTACGCTGGTGGGCGTCACCGGAAGCAACGGCAAGACCATCGTCAAGGACATGCTCGGTTCGTTACTTGCCAGACACGTCGATGCCTATGCCAGCCCTCAGTCGTGGAATTCGCAGGTCGGCGTGGCGCTGTCGGTGCTCGGCATTCATGACGACGACACGGTCGCTGTCATTGAATGTGGTATCAGTGAGCCGGGCGAGATGGCTCGACTTCAGGCGATGGTGCGGCCCGATGTGGGGGTTCTGGTGAATATCGGTGAGGCGCATCGGCAGACCCTGGTGTCTGAAGAACGTACGCGCGCCGAGAAGATGGTGCTGTTCAGAGAGCTTACCGGTCCGCTCATCAGCGGAGACGCGCTCTGTGTGGCCGAGTTCACTGGTCGGGGTGGTGTGGCTCGAATGCCGTCGGAAGGCGAGCTGCAGGCTGCACGTGCCCAACTCAGCCCAGCGCTCGCGAGTGTGCCGCATCTGGTCATGGATGCCGCGCTGGCGATGGCGGCAGCGGCTGAATGCGGTGTGCCACCGGATGCCATGGCAGGCGCTTTGCGTGACTGGCGCCCTGCACCCATGCGGCTCGAGATGACCTCGACACCCGGCGGCGTGCTGCTCATCAATGATGCCTACACGGCCGACCCGCTGAGTGTAGGTTCGGCGCTGGCGGTGCTGGCCAACGAGAAGCGTGAGGGGAAATCGATCGCGGTGCTTGGTGGTCTGGCGGGGCTTGGCGCTCAGGCCGAACGCGCGCACGCTGACATTGGCGCACAGGTGGTACGTCTGGGCATTGATCGTCTGGTGGGTGTGGGGCAGGGCGGTAGACAGATTGTGGCAGGGGCGCTGCTGTCGGGTATGGTGCCTGACCATACGGTGGTGGCCGACTCGGTGCAGGACGCTGCGCTGCTGGTGGACGAGTGGGCGCGCAACGGCGATCGCGTTCTTTTGAAGGCCAGCCGGCCTGAGGGACTCGAAGAGGTCGCCCGGATCTTTTTCGCAGGGTTTGCACCAACACGGGCCTTTGT
>JAGWVZ010000802.1 GCA_018970625.1 Myxococcales bacterium
CGAGCTCGCGCAGCACGTAGGCGGCCATGGCCATATTACCGAGCAGCATGATGGCGACGAACCAGGCGATGCGGGGCAGCACACGCTGCTCCTTGTAAAACACCCAGACGTAGAAGGTCAGAAAGCCGTAGTACGCGTCGATGAGGGTGGCGATGGTCCACCAGCGATCAGGCTCACTGACGAGTCCCTGCCACTCCCACACCGGCTGTTGCAGGCTGGCATAGCTCGTATAGGCGAGCAGGCTCAAGAAAATGAAGCCGAACAGAGTTTTCAACAATGGCTTGCTCATGGTCTACCCGTACGCAGGTCGAGTCGTGGAGCGGCTTGCACCAGTGCAGCCCCGATCAGCAGGGCTGCAAAGTCCGAAGGGTCGGGGACGCGCCCCGGTACCCATTGTTGCAGGAATTCGCAGCCGACGGCGACCAGGAGTGCCAGCAGCAGCGGCGGAAACGAGCCGGTGCGACTGGTGCTGGCGAGCCAGGCGAGACCGATGCCGAGGAACAGCCGCTCGAGCAGCGGCAGCGCACCGGGGTCAACGATTTCACCGGTCAACTCGGCAAACGGCACCCAGGTTGGGGCGAGTTCCGCGGGCGCCGGAGTCACGGGTGTGAGCGCGGCGGCGATGAAGCCGCACCCGGCTGCAATATAAAGGCCCGTCTGACCGGTCTTGACCCCCTGCGATCGTCCGAGCAGCAGCACCGGCAGGGCCAGCAACAGGCCGCCGCACTCATCGAGCGTCAGATGTTGTCCGACGAATAGTAATCGTGCCCCAAGCGACAATCCCAGCAGGGCGATGAACCAAGGCCAGAAGGAGTCGCGGCGCATGAGTGTGCGCACCAGTGCGCCCAGGATCACGTAGCAGGCGAAGTAGGCGAGTAGTCGACTCGGCGACAGCGGGATGCTGAGGCTGTAGTCGATCGCTGCGGTGATCCGTCCGGGCCGAAGCCGCGGCACGAACGGTGCCAGATGCGACACCAGCCAGAGTGCAATGAGCAGGCCGAGTGCGGGCCCGATCTGCAGGCGTTGCAGGCGAGCCGACAAGGGGCGTACGGGCAATGCCTGATAGGCCAGCGCGAGCACGGTACCGAGCGCCGCACTGATGATGTTGAACACCCAATCCGCGAGACTCGGATCGCGTGGCGGCAGCGCGTGCTGGGCCACTTCGACACCGAACGAGAGCGCGGCTGCTGCGAGCACCGGCGCCACGAGTCGTTGTAATCGGCTGCGACGATCGGCGAGCGTCATGGCGGCGACGAGCCCGAACGGCACATAGAGCAAGAGATTTACGAGCATGTCCCGCTGCGAGGCAGCCCGCCACTGCAGCAGCCGTGGCAAGCCTTGCGCGAGCTCGGTGCGCAGGAGCTCCAGATCCCAATCGAACGGATACATCGAGGCGCTCAGGATCAGCACGGTCCAGCCTGCGAGCAACCACAGTTGCAGGCGGACGAGTTGCGGATCCTGTCGACCCGACATGGCGAGTGTCAGCCCGATTTTTTGCCGAACAAACGCTCGAGCTCCGAGAGGGAGTGATCGATCGCGCGTTGGTCGGGCGGCGTGTAGGCAGCGGCGCGTGGCTTGAAGTGGTCGCAGAAATTGGCTCGGTCTTTCTGCCGGACTTCTTCGGCCGTGGGTTCACGACAGTGCTTGGCGATGCGGGTGTCGTAATCGACACACATCCGGCAGACGTGCAACTCCGCGCGGCAGGCCGGACATTCGTCGAGCCTGCGCAGGGGCAGCGACAACGCCGCGAGGGCTGCCCCGCATTTCCAGCAGACAAGGTCGTGGGCCATCGCGGGGAGCCTAG
>JAGWVZ010000803.1 GCA_018970625.1 Myxococcales bacterium
GTCGTTCGATGGCCACGTACATGCGGGTCCCAGCCCGGACAGCCCGGTTCTTGTACCCGACCGCATTCTCTCCCTCGCGGTGGAAGGTGTCGAAGTCGCAGTGAGCACCGACCACGAGATTGTGCGCGACTGGCAGCCCGGCCTCGAAGAGTCCGGGTTGGAAGCCTGGGTGAACACCGTGCTTGGCGAAGAGGTCACGCCTCCGCTGCCGGAACACACGAACGCGTATCCGTTTGTTCCCGACCCGAACTCGGTGCGCGGCAATCCCCCGGATTGGCGCGGACTGGATATTTCGGAGCTGCACGAAACGATCCGCGAGCGCGGCGCGTCGATTGTTGCCCTGAATCACCCGCGCCTTGGCTGCAATTACATGTGCCTCGTCGGTTATGACCCGGTGCTGGGCGACGCGACCCTCGAAGATCCCACCCTGCTGGGGTTTGAGCCCGACGCTCAGCTGTGGAGCTGGAACTTCGATACCGTTGAATACCAGAATGGAAACCGTGGCGTATTCCTGAACCCGGTTAGCCCGCAGGATACGGGGCCGTTCGAGGATTGGCAGAGCTTTATTCACCACGGTCACTCCGTGACGGCAACCGGTGTTACTGATGTTCATGGCGCCGATGCCGAGGGCAGCCCACGGAATTTCTTCCTGGCACCGACGGATAGCCCGATTGAATTCACCGACGAAATGCTGGTGAGTGCCATGCAGGATGGACGTTCGGTGGTCAGCACGGGCGCCTTTGCACATGTAACCATGAATGATGGGGCCCGGCTGGGTGATACGGTGACGGATACCGATGGTACGGTCACGCTGGATATCCGAATCGAGGCCATTCCCGATATTGATGTGACAACGTTCACCGTTTTCGCGAACTGCGACGAAGTCGCGACCATCGAGACCACGTCGCCCGACGGCGTGATCAAGTACGAAGGCACGATTGACGTACCTGTCGACGCCGACGCCAATATCGTGGTCCTCGGCTTTGGCCAGGAATTGTTGCCCCGCAACCTGCCACAGTTTAACCCCGAAGGTGTGCCGCGCTTTACCACCAACCCCATCTACGTGGACTTCGACGGCAATGGGACGTTCGACCCGCCGGGTGGAAAGACGTGCGAGTATGACCTTGAGGCCGAGCGCAAGACACGTGTGCTGGGCCCCGTGCGCACTGCGTTCCTGCTGGAGCGTCTGGAAGCGTGGGAATGGTGGCGAATTTCGGCGCTGCCCGAAGAATTCTTCCACAACGGCCCCTGCGTTTGTGGCACCCACGACGATCACGACCACTAATCCCGACCGCTCGCTGCTAACCGCCGAACATATCCCATAGCAGTTTGGCGATCAGCGCAGCGACCACCACCAACATCGCCCGGCGGACCAGATTCTTACCCACCTTCATGGTGGTGCGTGCACCGATTACACCGCCGGTAAGCTGCGCGGCGGCCATCGGCAGAGCCACCAGCCACAGGATTTTATCCTGTGATGCGAACACACAGACCGACGCCAGATTGGAGGCGAAATTAACGACTTTGGCATTCGCCGTGGCGCTCACCAGGTTGTCACGCAGCGCCCACACGAAAAGCACCAGCAGAAAAGCGCCTGTGCCGGGTCCAAAGAAGCCATCGTACGTGCCAATGGCGAGGGCAATTCCCAGGGCCAGCGGCATGCGTGACGCCGGCAATTCCGTCGTCGCATTTTCGTCCTGCGCCGGCCGTGGTATCGAGATCAGAATGGCCGCCAGTACCAGCATTCCTATGACCACGGGCCGCAACGTCTCTCGCGGAACAAAGAGCACCAGCGTGGCGCCCA
>JAGWVZ010000804.1 GCA_018970625.1 Myxococcales bacterium
GGACTGCGATCCCAACGCCGAAGTCAGCACCTGTCGCGGCAACACCACCTGCCAGACCATTACGGACATCATTGGTAATCAGCAGTCGCTGTGCCTGAACTATGACCTGCCACAAGCCGGCATCTGTCAGGCAGAGTTTGTTTGCGACGTCGCTGCGACCATTCCCGCACCAGAACCGGAACCGGGCACCGGAACCACCGATGGTGGTGAGGGCAAGTCGGGCTGCACGACCACCACGGCCCCATCCACCGGTTTTGCCGCGTCCCTGTTGCTCGCGATGATCGTCTTCCGTCGTCGGCGCAACGGCTGAGGAGCCACTGCCACGCGCTCGGAGGCCGGGTCAGTCAGGCTGTCTGCCTTCGCCCACGAACCGTCTAGCCCGGCGTGCACCAGCCGGTTGCTTCGGACGCAAGGTCCACAGTGCCCGCGCCTATCGCGTCGTCGCCCCACACGGCGCCACCTACGCTCAGGTGTACCTCGCGCGAGGGAGAGGTCGTCACGTTGATGCTCAGAGTGCCATCCACGATGGTCACCTGGCCGGCTTCGTCGGCGACGGCCCGAACGACATCGCCAACATAACAGGGCTCCGCCACGCCATCGGCGCATTCACCGGCGACCGCGACGCCGTTCACTCGCGCGTCGCTCGCAGACCAGGTGCCATCATATCCCGTGCTATCCACCGAAAGCCACTCGGTCACAGCCGATGCGGTACCTTCCACACCGGGGTACAGCGCTACCGAGAGCGAGTCGCTCGCCATGTTCAGCTCGCGAACCTCAGGGTTGGTCGAAGGATAGAAGGTGTCGGGCGCATCTGAGAGCAGAACCAGCGCCGAGCCCGGGCGAACAAGCACAGGTAACTCGGTGACGGCGGCGTCCATGGTCCACTCCGCCTCTCCCCGGTCAAGGAGGCGCTCCCCCGAGATCGGAGCCGAGCCAAACATGGGCCACCATCCGGCGCCGGGTGTTCGCACGCGCTGTGTCGTGGCGCCCTCGGCGACCACCGGCGAAACCAGCAGGTTGTCGCCAATCAAGAACTGAAGCGGCGCGTCGGCGCTCCACAATGCGCTTGAGTTCGGGTCCGTCAGCCACGGATGCCGCGTCAATGGCAAGCCGGTTTGTTGTGCCTCAACCGCCAGCGTGGCGAATACGGGATACAGGCGGGTATGTACTCGTGCCCATCGCGCGAAGTGCTGAAGACTCTCGTCGTCGCGATCAAGCGACCAGTTGTCGCATTTGTCGGAGCCGTGATGGGTGCGCATCAACGGGTGCAGGGCCCCAAGCGATGCCCACCGAAAGAACAGCTCCTTGGTGGTGTTCGGATTCGAGAACGATGAGTAGCCAGCGATGTCGCTGCCGAAGATGGCAATGCCTGACAGTCCGGCATGTACGGCGATGGGAACGACCGATGGGATGCCGTCATCTGGCTGCCAGTCAGTGTTCTGGTCGCCACCCCAGAGCGTAGGAACAATGCCCGCGCTCCCTCCGTTGAACGACGCCCAGCCCGACCGCGCGAAATACGAGAAATTGTTTGGCGGTTCGTCGCCGGACTCGTGCGCCTCGGTCAAAATGCGCGTGTTCAGCCGCTGAAAGTCCAACGGCCACAGGTTGTGATACTCCCAGCCTGATTGTCCGGATGCGAGCGATGCATCTACGGGCATCCATTCGGTGAAGTCGGCCATCCAGCCATCAATACCCAGGTCCGCAGCCGTTCTCATGTAGCTGCCCATCCATTCCACAGAGGCTGGATTGGTGAGATCGACCAGAGCAGACTGACGGAATGCCGGGTCGGTAATCAGGTAGGGA
>JAGWVZ010000805.1 GCA_018970625.1 Myxococcales bacterium
TCACGTCCACGCCGAGGTGAGCAACCGATCACCGAAGAGGATCTGGAACGGCAGGAGCTGACCAAGATTCGTGGCGTAGGTGAGAAACTCGCCGAGCAGTTGCATCAGGCTGGTTATACGCGTCCGCGCTATCTGTCGTACGAGGATAATGCTGAACGCATGGCTCGACTGGCCGGCCTCGATCTCAAGCGTTGCAAGCAGCTTCTGGCCCTTGCTTCCAAGTGGTACGAGCAGCAGAACTATCCTGCCGACGAGGCCGAAGAACATCAGGAAGAGCGCGGCGAGTTCCTGAGTCTTATAGACGACAGGTACCAGACGCTGATCTCTCAGGCCTCTGCCAACTGATCGCAGGTGCGTGGCTTTTCGTTTTACCCTCCCAGCCCCCGGTTGCATGACCACTCCTCACTCCCAACGCACCAACGCGGTAAATCGTCGAAAGGCAGAAGCCTCGACTTTATTGCATTGGGTGAGGTCCGACGACGGAACGCCCTGGCCAGACTGGTCAGGGCGGCTGTCCTCGATGGGCGTAAAGGGTATCTGGACCGAATACGGTTTGAGTAGTCTTCGGGAAGCCGTACGCCGTCAGGTCTTTGTTCGTTCATGGGGAGGTGAGGCGAACGTTGCCTCATCGTTGCTGGAGGAGCGGTATCAACAGAGCGGGGAAGCTTACTTCCTGCAGCGTCTGGGTCTTTGTCTGCGCGCAGGGGCGATGGCCGTGGGTCACGAGGCTGTCCGTGAACGCATGACGGGCGCGAAAAATGGGCTACTCCTACTGGCGGTCGATGCGGGTGAGTCGTCGCGAACACGGTATTCGCGGAACGTCGAACGGAAGCATGGCATTCTGGTGGAGCTGGCATCTGGCGAACGACTGGGTCGTGCGTTGGGACGAGAATTCGTAAGTTGCGTGTGGGTAGACACCGCCCCATGGGTGAATGATCTGTCTCGATTGGCGTGCGCGCTGAACGGGCTACCCGCCGGAACAATTGTGAGTTATGACAATGCCGCCGAACGCGTCGGCAGGGCTGCAGGATCGAATGATTCGGCAGTACCGGGTGAAGGAGTCACACGTGGGGACGGGCATGATGCCATCCTACGGCGGTGAACTCGGGAGAGAGCATGGATAAGCGATTTACAGAGGTTGCTGAAGAACTTGGCTTTCAGGTCAGTGAACTGCGTGAGCGTATGCTCGCGCTTGGACTGAAGCCGCCAGCGCGTGATGCGCAGTTGATCAAGGAAGCCGAGTACGAGAAGTGGTACAAGAAGCTGCGTCCCGCAGAGCGCTCGGAAGGTGAGGGCGGTGTCAGCGCGGTCCGTGTTCGCCGGACTGTAAAGCCACCTGAACCGGCAGCGGCAGTACCGGCTGCGCCGGTCGAGCCTCCTGCGAGGCCGATGCTGCGCACGGCCGTGCGCCCCGCCGTCGATGTTTCTTCTGCTCCTCCGGTGGTGACATCGGTTTCGGCTGCTCCGGCAGTTGTTGAGCCTGTGGTATCAGAGACGACCGCAGCATCAGCAAAAGACGTGACTCCTCACGTGTCGGAGGTTCAGGATCCAGGCGCGGCTGATGCCGCAGCTTCGTCTGACGGCGTCCGTAAGCGTACCAAGTTCGCCACTGTCGTGACGCGGGAGTTTGTACCAACGTCTTCTGCGCCAGTTGAAGTGTCGGTTGCCGGCGACGAGGGTTCTGTACCGATGGCGGCTGATGCGGTCACAACGCCCGACGCGGTTACAGCGCCTTCGGACGAGAGCGGGCCACGAAAGTCACGCTTCGCCACGATCGTGACACGCGAGCCGGCGCTGCGAAG
>JAGWVZ010000806.1 GCA_018970625.1 Myxococcales bacterium
GATCGCTCCCATGACCGCTGAAGACTGCCCTGTATCCGCTGCCATATCTGCGTTTCGGAGCTGATCGAATGCCATGATGACGCCCATAACGGTGCCAAAGAGTCCGACGAACGGCGCGTTCGAGCCGATCGTAGCCAGAGTGCTCAGCCCGCGTTCGTATCGAAGCTTTTCCACGCCCAACGCTCCGCGGCAGAGTTCAAGCACGGCCTCAGGACCGCGATGTGCATCACGCAGGCCGTAGCTAACGACACGTGCCTGCATTGACGTGCCGTCCTTCAGGTCGGTGAGTAACTCAGATGTACGACCATCTCGCAGCCGGTCGATGAGACGCAGCCTGAGCGCGTCACCGTCGGCTGCGGACTTGTTCAAGAAGACGAGACGTTCTGCAAAGACGATGAACGAAGCCATCGACATCAAGACGAGCAACCAGAGGATCCACTCTGCCCCTCCGCGCGCAAAGTTCAGTAGCACCCCGGTTAACCAACCGGTATGCATCTCGGCATTCGCAAAAAACATCCTAGTACCTCATAAGCGGGCCCGGAGGGCCGATTTCAGCGGGGGCTTATCCGTTTCACGCTGTACCTGAATACTGCGCGTAACCCATGTCTTGCAGTAATCAGTCACGCGAGCACGACAGATTTGTGCAGACACACGCAAGATGCTCAACAGCCATTTACGGTGCACATCCGACGACCATGAACCAACAACATGGACCGTTCAGTGTGAGAACATGACGTGTGATGTTGAGTGCAGATTCGCTCAACGCACCCGGGACAGTTTTCTGCATTTCCCAGCCGTTGCATGCCGTTGATCTGACAATGAACCGACCTGTTGGCCGTCTGACAAGCCCACCATCTGTCGACCAGAAGCGCTACAAAGCAGTGGTACTGAGAGTCAGTGTGATCCGGGATGCTGGATTCGCCACGAGCGTCGCATCGACCGTTGAGGGTATCTCGGACGGTGGTGCGTCCGTTGCGCCGGGCCATCGCCGACGAAAGTCAATCGAGGGATCGGCGGGACGCAACAGAATGCCCAGCCTGGTGCGTCCCTCCCGCAGAGAGGCCAGAACGAGTTCCGTTAGGTCACAGCTATCCGACAATGCGGCGTCTTCCACAAGTTCACAGGTGGCGACCATCTCGTCGCCCACCGCCACGGTAGAATCCCACGTGACATCCGACTCGGACCAGTCGTTGGACGTCAGTCGAATCTCGACCTGCATGCGAGGTGCAGCAGTCGGTATCGGCGGCGTCAGCAGCCGGTCCAGTTGCAACGTGGCGACGCGCGGTTCCCAACCCAGAGGAACGGGCGCAAGGTCAAAGCTCAAAACGGTCTCCCACACAAGTCCCTGCCCATCGCTACCGACCATTACCCAGGGCTCGGCCGAAAGGTCCTGCGAGCTCCAGTCAGGAGCATTGTGCACAACGGTATCAGCGACAGGAGACAGCTGAACAGTCAATTCTGCAGGAAAGACGGAACCGCTGAATTCGGGGCTCCGCACGACCACGCCCGTTCGGGCGCCACAACCATGAAGCGCAGCCAATGTGAACAGGACGACCGCCCTGCAAAATGCATCCATGGGTACCGTCTGAGCAGGGTTTTTCGTGTGTAGGCGTGGAGAAACCTGCCTGATGGGGATAACAGAACGATCAGGATGGTACCAGCGAGCGGGCTACTCGCGCACTCCACCAATGGCACGGAACAGAGGGTCTTCGTCGGGGAACGCTTCGCCGCCGGAGTTGTTGGTACCGGGCGTTGCAAGGACGATGCTGCGGTACTCTTCCCGAACGTTACTGGAGCC
>JAGWVZ010000807.1 GCA_018970625.1 Myxococcales bacterium
CTCTCGCCCTGACGCTCGTTCTCTGCTCGTCTGTCTTCTTTGTCGCGCGCCATCCTCGCCTCCTTCGCTGCGTGATGCAGGTCCTGAATGGCATGTCGTACGCTGCGTCAAACCGATGAACTCGAATCGACATCCACCCGCGCTTTTCTTACCGGTGCGAAACTCAAACGATGGTGTGGACATGGACCCAAACGCTGAAGCGCTCTCAGATGCTCTGGCGTAGGGTAGCCGCGATTCCGGTCGAATCCATATTCAGCGTGCTCCAGGTGAAGCGAATCCATCACGCTGTCCCGTTCCACTTTTGCCAGAATTGAACCCGTCCCAATGACACGGCTACGCGCGTCTCCCCTGACCAGTGTGATTTGCTGAAGCGGCAATCCCGGTATGGCTTGATTTCCATCGACCACGACCAGACCCGAGCCGGCCGGCCGAGCAACACTCCAACAGCGTGTGACCGCCTCGAACATAGCCGACAGAGTCGCACCGAGAATGTTCAGTTCATCGATCTGCCTGGGACTGCGATGAACGGTCGCATGAACGAGTCCTGAGTGTTGCAGTCGAAAGAAACTTTGCTCACGCAAGGCTGCCGTCATCGCCTTGGAATCATTTGCCGCGAGCGACTGCAGCAACGACAGTTCAACCCGTCTAACCAGAACCGCGCCGACGGAGACAGGGCCCGCCAACGGACCCCGACCCGCTTCATCGACTCCAATAATCCAGTCGAATCCTGCCTCAAAGAGCCGCTGCTCCACACCATCCGAACTCGACACATCATCAAGTAGGGGTATTGGAAGATCGAATAGTTCAGGCTGCGCGGTGCGGCGAGACCGACGATTTGCCACTCAGATTCCATCGATGCGGATGACCTGCACCTTTCGCGAAACGCTGCTGTAAACAGCGCTCAGGTTGGCAGCGAGGGCATCGTCATGCAGGCGGGAAGAATGGACGCGAAGCATCACTCGGGGGAGTTGCATGCCTGTATTAAGAAAATTCAGGAGTAAACTGATTCGCAAGGCGTCCAGTAGCGCCCACGACGTTCCGAGCGTGAGCGACGCGGTTGTATCCACACCGGAGATTTGCAGCACACCCGCAGACGTAATCGAGAGGTCATTCAACTCGCGGCCCAGGATTCTACGTGCCAGACGTCGCCATGCCTCAAGAACGGTCGCATTCAGTGATCCATCCTGCATCATGCCATTATCGAGTGCTACCTGCGCAAGTCGACGTCCCGAAAGTAGGACCTCCGTCGCGGTCGCCTTCGGAAACCACAAAGCCGTCGCTGGATCGAGCCCGGCTTTTCGGAGCGCCACTTCCAGTTCGTGAGAAGGCTGTCCGGTCACTTCAAGCCGCCCAAGGGCGCGGCGGCGTTCATCACGTTCGGCCTCGAGGCGCGCGCGACGTCGTAGCGCTGCCTGATACTCCGGACTCTCTGTCTCGCTGGACCGAGTCGCCATCAGCTCCTTCTCTCTCAACTTCAGGGTAGCCTTTTGCAACGCGATGTCTTCATACTCCGCTATCGACTGCACACCGAGCTCTCGACGCAGCGCTTCGCGTTTCCGTATCAGCTGCTCCAGATCCTGCTCCAGCCGTTGCTGGCGTCGCCCAATCGCGTGTCCGCGACGTTCCGACAAACCCCGACGCTCCGTGATGCTGATCCATTGAAGACCGCCCAGCAGCGCCGCCGACAGAGGGAACACGTTTACAACGAGCAGATGCCGTTGCATCGTCAAAAGAGCCCAAACGGTCCACGCAGCAAAACCCACAACGCCGGCCACGAGCATACCCAGCGCA
>JAGWVZ010000808.1 GCA_018970625.1 Myxococcales bacterium
CGCACCCGACAGATCACTAGCGGCAGCGTGCGGACGTGGTCCTATGACCATCGGAATTTTCGGCTCAATACCCTGAAAGTAACGCGGACGACAGACAGTAAAGTCCTGCAGAAATTGCGGTACACGTACGACCCAAGCGGTCACATCATGGAGGTGCGCGACAACGCGCAGCAGGCGGTCTATTTTCAGAACAATGTGGTATTGCCGTCGTTGCGTCACGCGTACGACGCTGCCTACCGGGTGATTCGTAGCGAGGGCCGTGAGCTAGCTGCGTTGGGAGCCGGCTCACTCGCCTGGACCGGTGATGCCCCGCGAGAGGACTTGCCGCACGGAAATGACAGCGCCGCGGTGCGTCGGTTTATTCAGCATTTTTCGTACGATGCGAACGGGAACCTGTTGCAGTTGCGCCACGTGGCGCCCGCCAACTCGGCGATGGCCTGGACGCGAAACTACACGTACGACGACGACACCAACCGCATGCTGTCGATGGACGTCGACGGCGGCTCGGCCGCGACCGTCACCCACGACGCGCTTGGCCAGATGTTGGCGCTGCCTAACATCCATGCGCTGGAGTGGGACGCCACGGGGCGTCTGCGGCGCTCACAACGCGCCAGCGGAACCACGGCCGACCGCGTCTGGTATGTGTACGACGCCGGCGGGCAGCGGGTACGCAAGGTGTCCGAAACGTGGGACGCCGTCGCCGAAGAATGGCGGCTGATCGGCAGCACGACCTATGTCGGGGGTATCGATGTTGTCCGGTCATATGCCGGAACGACGCTCGATGAAGAACGCGAAGCGCTGCACCTGAGCGACGGCAGCATGGGCTCCGGCGGTTCTGGGCGCATGTTGCTCGTGGAAACGCGCACTGTGGAAGGAGGCAGCGTCGTTGGTTCGCCCTCCCCGTTGTTGCGATTTCAGTTCGATAACCACCTTGGTTCGGCCTCGCTGGAGACGACGGCAGACGGTGAATTGCTTTCTTATGAGGAATACCACCCCTACGGTTCGGTGGCGTATTCGAGCGGAACCTCCGCGCTGGATGCGAATCCGAAACGCTATCGGTATTCTGGCAAAGAGCGCGATGACGAGAGCGGGTTGTACTACTATGGCGCTCGTTATCTGGCGCCCTGGCTTGGGAGGTGGGTGAGCGCAGACCCGGCGGGGTTTGTGGACGGGGTGAATATGTATGGGTTTGTGGGGGGCCGAGCCACAAGCTCTCTCGACCCAACTGGCCGTATCGAATTTGCTGGCGTCAACATCTTCAGTGCTCGCCCACAGTCGGTCATTCAGGCCGCTGCAGCCAACACGGGCCTTATGGAAAGTAGCGCAGATGCGCCACTCTCTGCAGTTCTTCATGACACGGCGGCCGAAGTGGACACAGAGACGCTTTCGGATTTTGCTCCCATGGAGACGGTGGGCAGACGTCCACTCTTGGACCCTGCGTTTCGTCGACACGGCGAGGCACTCACGAGCATCGAAACATGGTCAGATGAGACCTTGGACCCAGTGGTGACAGCTACAGCCGACACGATAGACGGGAACTGGGCTCGAATCGATGGCGCATTGAAGGTTGGACAGGCAGCATGGGAACTGACGGGGGCATTTGCACTAGTGGCTGCCCCGGAGCCAGCGGTGTCAAAGGCGGCGGGGGTCGCCCTGGCCGTCCACGCATTGGACATGTTGTGGGTCGGCGCCTCTCAGGTCGTCAACAACGAGTACGGGCAAACCACGACGTCTAGAGCTATCGAGCAAGGCGCAGAGGCAGTGGGGGTGCCGGAGACGTATGCCCACGCG
>JAGWVZ010000809.1 GCA_018970625.1 Myxococcales bacterium
GACACCGCGGCTGAGTAGATCGTGATGCCACGCTGCGCCTCCTCCGGATCGAAGTCCGTCTGAGTCGTTCCGTCGTCGACATTTCCCATCCGATGCGACGCGCCGGTGTAATACAAAATCCGCTCCGTCGTCGTGGTCTTGCCCGCGTCGATGTGAGCAATAATGCCGATGTTGCGAATACTGTCGATTGTTCGAGCCATACTGCTGCCCACCCGCAGAACACGCTGCCGTCAACCCAAAAAAAAACGCCAAACAAACTGCCCCAAAGGGCCGTCTGTTCGGCGTACCTGAACCTGGACCGAAAATCACCAGGCAAAATGCGAAAACGCCTTGTTGGCGTCAGCCATGCGATGCACGTTCTCACGCTTGTTCATCGCCGCACCTTCGCGACGAAACGCCGCCACAAACTCCTCGGCCAGCGATCGATCCACCGGCCGACCCTTGCGACCACGCACCGCCTCAAGGATCCAACGGATCGACAAGGCCTGCTGCCGACGAGGATTCACGGGGGTGGGCACCTGATAGGTCGCACCACCAACTCGCTTCGATCGCACTTCAATCGACGGCTTCACGTTCTCTACCGCCGCAACGAAGACCGTCAAAGGATCCTCGTTCGGGAGCTGCTTTTTGACGATGTCCATGGCCCGATAGAAGGCACTGAGAGCAACACTCTTCTTGCCGTCATACATCAGACAGTTGATGAACTTCGAAACCAGAATGCTGTTGAACCGAGTGTCCGGCTTCAGCTGTTCCTGACTGGCTGTAAACTTCTTGACCATCGAAAAACACTCTCAAACGCTGAAGAATCAATCACCAGAATTGGCCGAGACGCCTCACTTCTTCTTCTTGCCGGCAGCCGGAGCAGCACCAGCCTTCGGACGCTTCGCACCATAGCAGCTGCGGGCCTGCTTACGGTCGGAAACACCCAGTGTATCAAGCACACCACGGATGATCTTGTAACGCACACCCGGCAGGTCACGAACACGACCACCGCGAACCAGCACAATGGAGTGTTCCTGGAGGTTGTGACCCTCACCCGGAATGTACGCAGTAATTTCCTTGCTGTTCGACAGGCGAACACGAGCCACCTTACGAAGGGCCGAGTTCGGCTTCTTCGGAGTGACCGTTTTCACCTGCAGACAGACCCCGCGCTTCTGAGGACATCCCTCAAGAACCGGTGATTTGGACTTGGAGGACTGCTGCTTCCGAGGCTTACGAATGAGCTGATTAATCGTAGGCATAAACCGCCAGACACACACAAAGTTCTAGAAACACCATCACTTGCCGACCGCGCCGGGCAAGGGGGAAACGTGGCATCGTAACGCCGTTCCCGGTCATCGTCAACCTATTGTCACGCCAATCATTGTATTCCTCGAGATTCGGCAGGAGCACCCCGCCAAATACCCGCGAAGTCAATGAATCGGGGTTCCTGGAACCGAAAATTCCGCACAACCCCGACCCAACATCCACTCCGTCAATTCAACGCGTCGTCCGACAAATCCGCCAGCGTCGGAGCAGCCGGACGGTCCGGATCCAATCTCCTCGCCTGCACGTCCGCCGCTCCCATGAGGTCCTTGCGAGCCGCAGCCATGCGAGCCCGCTGCTCCTCCTGCTCACGCAAAGCTGAGTCGTGAATGCGAACCTGAGCATCCTGGTGCAAATCAAACCCCGTGCCAGCCGGAATCAAATGCCCAAGAATCACGTTCTCCTTCAACCCCACCAGCTCGTCCACACGGCCACCCAGAGCAGCCTCGGTCAGAACCTTGGTCGTCTCCTGGAAACTGGCCGCC
>JAGWVZ010000810.1 GCA_018970625.1 Myxococcales bacterium
GCCTTGGCTTCGATCTGGCGAATGCGCTCGCGCGTGACATCGAAGTCCTGACCGACCTCTTCGAGCGTGTGGTCGCTGCGTTCGCCAATGCCGAACCGCATGCGGAGCACCTTCTCTTCGCGGGGTGTCAGCGTGCTGAGCACCTTACGGGTCGCCAGCGAGAGGTCGCGACTAATCGCGGCCTCGGCCGGAGAGATGGCGTTCTTGTCTTCGATGAAGTCACCCAGGCTGGAATCTTCTTCCTCGCCGATGGGCGTCTCCAGAGAGATGGGCTCTTTGGCGATGCGCAGGACCTTACGGACCTTGTCGACCGGCATCTCCATTTTTTCGGCCAGCTCTTCGGGCGTCGCCTCGCGTCCGAGCTCCTGCATGAGGTAGCGCTGCGTGCGAATCAGCTTGTTGATGGTCTCGATCATGTGGACCGGGATACGAATCGTGCGGGCCTGGTCCGCGATGGCGCGGGTGATGGCCTGCCGAATCCACCAGGTAGCGTAGGTCGAGAACTTGTAACCGCGACGGTACTCGAACTTGTCGACCGCCTTCATGAGCCCAATATTGCCTTCCTGAATCAGGTCCAGGAACTGCAGGCCGCGGTTGGTGTACTTCTTGGCGAGCGAAACGACGAGGCGCAGGTTGGCCTCGACGAGCTCACTCTTGGCCTTTTCGGCCAGCCGCTGCCCTACCTGAATCGCGTTCCAGGTCAGCAACAGGCTCTCCGTACCCTGTGCCGCATCGATTTCAGCGCGCCGAATGCGGCGACGGGCCGCCAGCATACGCTGCTCCAACTGCAGCAGCGTGTCGCGGTCGAGTCGCTTCTCGGCGAGCACACGCTCGGCTCGGACCGGCGAATTCCGAATCATATCGCTGATTTCGCGAACCTCGTCGTACGAGGCACGCGCGCGGTTCGCCAGTCGGCCCAGATCGCGGTCAGCGTCGTTGATGACTTCGACCAGCGAGCGAATACGATTCACAATGCGGTCGATCTGCTTCTTGCTGAGACGAATCTGGCGCATGTGCTCGTACGTGCCAAAGCGCAGCTGACGCATCTCTTCGCGGGCGCGGGCCTGCTCAGCGTCGCTGGCGTTCGGGTCGTGCACGCGCGAATTCACGCGGCGCATCGCGATATCGAGCTTCAGAACTGCTTCGAGGTGCGGAGCACACTCGGCGTGAATCTGCTCGAAGGACGGCGGGTCCTGCCCTTCCACAAAAATCGGCTCGCGATACACATCCTTGTGCTTGATGCGCGTACGCTTGAGCTGCTCGCCAACGTGAATCACCTCACGCACGCCCAGAGGAGAGTTCATGATGGCCGCGATGACCATCAACTCGCCTTCTTCAATGCGCTTGGCGATGTCCACTTCGCCTTCACGATTCAGCAACGGCACCGAACCCATCTTGCGCAGGTACATGCGCACGGGATCGCTGGTGCGCGCATAGGCCTCGTCCTCATCATCGTCCTCGACGACCGGCGCAGCGGGCAGTCGAGGGCGCGCAGCTTTCTTCTCGGGCTTGGCAGGCGTGGCCGCAGCCGCAAGAGCCGCAGCGGCTTCAATGGCAGCCAGCTCCTCGGCGGTCGGACCTTCCTGAACCGGTGTTACTGGCTCCTCATCGCGTACGTGGATGTGCAGATTCTGCAACAATACGTAGACGTTATCGAGTTCGTCGGGCGAGATGATGCCCGGCGGCAGCGCGTCATTCAGCTGGGTCCATGTAATGAATCCACGCTGCTTGCCCAGGGAGACGAGCTGCTCAATCTCCACACGTTTCACGGTCGTACCCATGAATC
>JAGWVZ010000811.1 GCA_018970625.1 Myxococcales bacterium
CCTGAACGGCAAAGACGACTACCGGGCGTACCTTGACCTGAGCGCCGAAGCTCAGGCACGAAGGGTCGAGGCCGCCGCTCACCTGCGAGAGCCGCCCGAGTCTCTCTGGATGGTCGCGTGTTCATGAAACTACCAAGGCCTTTCGCTGCTGTTCTGCTGACGACGCTGTTTTTCACCCGGTGGGCGACAGCGCAACCAGCCGCTGACTCCAATGTGGCCGACGCTTCCCCTGGAGCGCTCTCGGCACCAACGATTGCGTCGTTGAGATTCGTTGGCCATCATCGCGTGCTGGACACGACCGCTGCTCAGGACGGCTGGTATACGCTGGGCGACGATGGTCTTGTTGTGCGTTGGTCTTCTGAGGGCGTCCCTCAGGCATGGAACCGCATCGACGACGCTCGTTTCCTTGTGCGCTGGGCGGGGCAACTGGCTGCCCTGACGAACGAGTCCCTTATCGCGCTGGATGAGTCCACACTGGAAGCCGGCTTACGTGAGCCACACGACAACTTTGTAAGGTGCGCAGGCGACGACCGTTTCTGGCGTTGGCGTAATGGTGGCGAACTCTTGCACGACTCCGGGCTGCGAGGAACGGAAACGCTGAATCCCGCATTTGAGCCGGTTCCAGAAGCGCTGTGTGTGGTGGCAGGTAACCAGTCGATGCTGGTATGGCTTGATGGTGACGAGCTGCGCGTGTTGCAGGACGACGGGTCGACACGTACCCTGCCGTGGCCACTGGCAACACCAACACTGGCAGCCATCGACGGCGTTCCGGTCGCGCTCGCAACGAGCGAGGAAGGGGTGCGCGTCGCGGTGAATCTTCGCGACGGACTTCCCGCGAGCGTCGAAGCGCGAGAGGTCAGCTCAGGTTGCCTTGCCTGGGACGAGTCGGGAGGCTCGGCGTGCGGTCCACCAACGCCGGAGCACTGGGTCACCCAGTCGCTGCTGCCGCAGGTCATCGTGCCGTTGCGAAGTGTGGCTACCGATAACATCTGGATCGCCAGCTGGCCCGGAGGATGGTTTGTGCTGGATGCGGCAGCCACCACCGTCACGGTCCGCTCCGCAGAAACAGGCACCCTTCTGGGTGTAACAGGAGGAATCACACCTCGCGTGCTCACGTGTCGAGCCTCAAACGACGGCGCACAACTTGTAGCGCTGTCCGTGCATGACGGCGCCGAGGTGGCGAGCATCTCCCTGAGCGAGTGTCCCGGTCGACACTGGTTCGGAGACGACGCCTACATGGGTTCGACGCCCGAAGGCAGTCTACTCTTTCAGGACGACGCGTTCGCGCTGGCGACCGTCGACAGCGCTGTCTCTGCCTCGGCCCCATGGGGCAGAAACCAGATCACGTTCGTGCTGGGGCGTGTGTTCGATCCGTCCTGTCCTGCTCAGGCTGCCTGGACACTCGAACGTCGTGCCGCCGAGGGAGAGCCCGAACCGATTCTCGGCGCGCAATGCGCGACCGAAGCCATATTGCGGCCCTTGCTCGGTGACTCGGGACAGATCGCGGGCTCCGTTGTTTTGCTTCGTGAATCCAGACGATGGCGGGGCCGCGGCTTTGCTCTTGATGGTGCCCCACTTTTCGACCTCACGTATCGCACGGACCACCCCGAAGAACTTCGCTGGGTCTATGGTACGAACGGCACGGTCGAGGTCGACGACTTTGCCCAGTTGAGCACGCGGATGGCTTCGGGCGATTCCTGGAGTCGCGTTGCCCTGAATGTACACCGTGGCAGCACGCCGGTAACGCTCGGCACAGAATCCCTTCGCATGGTACGCGCCGAT
>JAGWVZ010000066.1 GCA_018970625.1 Myxococcales bacterium
GCATGTCGCAGTACCCTCGTTGCCAGATGGACGACCGCGCCCGGCTGCTCCGTTACGCGCTGCCGGCAGACTCTGCCACGCCGCTCGGCGAGCCCGAGCAGCTAACGCTGGCCGCGTGTAACCCGGTACACATCGAGCGCCACGACGACACGCTGTGGGTGGCCCACGCCGGCAACTTCCGCAGCCTTGTCGGGCAGACCGGCGCCTCTGACGCCGGGCAGGACGGCGGTCTGGAGCAGATTGACCTGCGCGCGTTCACGTCGTCCGGGCTTGTGCTGCGCGAGTCTGACACGGCCGGTCGCGACCTGCTTTTCATTGGGCGCTCCGATTCGGGTCGTTTCTGGACATTGCTTTCGAACGCCGATTTTACGGTAACCTTGCACGAACTAATGCCTTCCGACGCGACCTGGACCCTTCGCGATGCGGTATGGACCGCTGACGGCGAAGGCATCTCGGACGCCCTGCTGCACAACGGGCACATCTGGCTGGCCGATCGTTCCCGTCAACGTCGAGGCGTGGTGGTCATTGCCGAAGCGACGGGCGAGGCATTGTTCGAAGGGGCAGCGCTGGACACCGGCCTGCCGCCGTTCGATCTGCAGCTGGTGTCGGGGGTGCCGGGGTGTTGGATGGAGTGAGGGTTTTCGCCGCTTGCGACAACTTCTGAGGCCACAGCCGTAGAGACCAACGCAAAGTGTATCAGGTCAGCGTTTTCGCGAGCATCGTGCGACAGCTTGCTCCTCGCTACCCGCCGAGCTACTTTCGCACTCGCTCGCACTTCGCACGTCTTCGGAGCTCATTATGGCCGCTGCCCTAAACCTACGCGACTCGTTGTACGCCGAGTTGGAAGCCTTGCCAGACAACGTCACCGGCGAGATCGTTGCGGGGGAGCTGGTCGTGAGTCCACGGCCGGGTCTGGACCACTCTCGTGCTGCGAGCACTGGCCTCGCCCAACTCCTACCTGCCTTTGTGTGGCAAAAGGCAGGCGGTGGCGGTGGACCTCGCCGCTGGTTCCTTACCGTAGAGCCGGAACTTCACCTCGGCGACGACGTCCTCGTCCCTGACCTTGCTGGCTGGTACGCTGACCGCCTTGGAGATACGCGAGGCAGGACGGTGCTGACGCTGGCTCCCGACTGGGTTTGCGAGATTCTCAGCCCCTCGACGGCCAGACGTGATCGCGGTTCCAAAGCTGACCGCTACGCGATGCACGGCGTGCGCTGGCTCTGGTTGGTCGACCCCGCCGAAGAGTTGATTGAAGCATGGGAGCTTGTGAATCAGCGCTGGACGCGACTGGGTGTATGGAGCGGCGACGACGTCGCTGCCATTGCCCCGTTCGAAACGCTACCGCTTGAATTGTGCCGTTGGTGGGGCCGTGAACCGGGTGAACGCGACACCAGGGATGCGGGCAATACCGCGGTCGGCGGCGACGGTGCCGATGACCACGCCATGGTTAAACCCAAGGGCGATTCAGATGAGCAGGGCGTTGGTACGCCCGGCGACTGATGAGATTGCGGGCCTTTACCGCCGGAATCAACCCGGCCGCTGCCTGGCGGAACACGCCTGACTCACTGGCTGCAGGGTTCAATCCAACTGCGGCAGCATGGACGTCCAGGCAAACCCGCCGCACCCGTCGGTGGTGAGGGAGCTCGCGTCCGCCAGCGGAGCGAGCACCGCTTCGAGCAGGGTCGCGCCATCAAAGACGGTCTGGCAGTACCAGAGCTGGTCGAACGCATCGGCATCGACCACGACTTCGAAGCGGGACCATCGCCCCGGAAAGAACTCGTTGGTGTCGGCGTTTCGGGCGACGTAGGCGCTGCTGATCCAGCCTACATAGGAAAATTCCTCAAAAGTAATGCCATCATAGCTGCGGCGCCATGCTGCAGGCCCAATCTCCTGAAACCCGCCGAATTCGTCCTGGTAGTTTCCGGTGAACGCGGAGCCATTCCGGGGGTAAATCAGATTCCATGGCTGACCATAGCAACCAGAATCGAGATTGGCACTGTCGAGGCCGGTGAGCGCCAGCGCGGCGTCCAGTCCGGATTCACCGTCTTCGTCGATGCAGAACCAGCCCTGCCGAGGTTCTTCGAGCGAGTCCGAGAGCAGCCAGTTCATGCGGACCCAGCGACCAGCCAGCGGCGATTCACTGGCATCGGCCACCTGCACCACAAACTGTGAGGCGTCATAATCGACCTGAACCACGATGCCAGCCAACGCAGCGGGCCCCACGTCGGCAAAGAAGTAACCGTCTGCGAAGACGATCGCCTGCCCGGTCTCCTGACCCCAGACACCGCTCGGCCAGCGCGGGTCGGCAAACCAGCCGCCCGGCTCAACGACATCGGTGTTGGTGTCATCAAGGGTGTCGGCGTCACCATTGCTGGTCGCGTCAGCATCAGCGGGCGTGCTGGCGTCGGCATCAGCGGGCGTGCTGGCGTCGGTGACGGCATCGCTCGGGGCCGCGTCTCCGGCGCCGGTGTCCGTGCCACTATCAGCGCCTGCATCGGTCGTGGCGTCTGCGCCGGCATCCTCTGTGACGGCGTCGGGCGTGACGTCGGAGCCGGCATCGACGGCGTCGGTTTCCTCGGCATCGGTATCGGGGGCAGGGCCGACCTCGTCGGAACCACCGCAGGCGACGAGCGAGGTGCTGGCAAAGAGGAGCGTGGCGAGCGCGCGCAATTGGGTCGGTGACATCTGTGTCTCCTGGACGAATGACGCCATTCTGGCGTCCTATGGGTCATGCCGCGACCGGGGTCGGTTCACAGCGAGTGGGCTCTTTCCGCGCAAGCGTGCCGTCCCTCGAGACACGCAAACCATCCGCACGAATGCGAATGACCGAGGGCAGGTCTTCGGGCTCACCACCGTGTCCCGTTTCCGGGCTGGCCTACTCTTCGCCGCTTCCCAGGCCAGGCCCAGTGCATGCTCGCGAATTTCGTTGTGGCTTACCGCTGCGGGGCAGCCCTGGAGTCAAACCAGGTTCCCTCTTACGTCTGGACGCAGAGCGCACAGAACCGTCGGCAAGCCGCGCTTTCGCACGATAGCCGCGACGTGTCAACGGGGGGAGTGGCACCCAAGTCATACCCACCGCCCGCGTCACGCCCACCGCCCCGCACCTTGCAGAATCAGCCCCGATCGCGGTAGCAGCGCAGGCGCCTAAACCACCGCCGCCCTGTGCCTGCCATGATGAACGAGACGACCGAACGAGTGCTCAAAAGTTGGCTGCGTGCATCGCTACGAGGAGCAGAGCCGGCGCAGGCGTTGTCGGGTTCGCAGGTGTGGCGCTGGGCTGTCGATGCATTTGTAGTGCGCGAGGGCGAGCACACCGCCTGGTTGCGGGTCGACGGCGAGGCTGCCGAACGCGTGCTGCGTGCGATTCAGCTGCCCGAGCTGCGCCCGGGGTTGCTGGATGCAAGGCCCCGGCTTTGCGCTGAAGAGGTGGTGCGCGCGCCCGTAGGCGGCCTTGTCGTCGCGGTACACACGAGCGTCGGCGATCGTATTTCGCCCAACCCTGCCGACCGCGCGGGCGCGACTGTGGCTACCGTGGAATGCATGAAAACCGAGTATCCCGTGATCATGCAGAGCGCCGGCACCATAACGCGCATGGTGGCGCCGCCGGGCTCTGTGGTGGCCGCGGGCGATATTATTCTGGAGTTTTCTTCCGAATTTTCGCCGTCCCATGACATCGTGGACGCCTGTCAGGTAACGCTGGCGGTCGCTCCCGGCGACGCGGAAGTTCTGGAAGCTGTTCTTCAGGGCGGCAGTGTGCCGGACGATGTGCTTCGCGACAGCGTGGAACGGCAACCCGAAATGGCTGCGCGACTGCTAAGCCAGGCCATGTACCGCCTTTGGCCGGCGGGGTGGGCCTGTGATAAGCCGTGCACCCATGCTCGAACGAATCATGCGCACGGAAATGCTGGCGTTTCGCAGGCATCGACCGAATCGGGTTTCAGCGCCGACGCATCCCACCTCCTGGCGACCAGCACGCACCATACCTCGCTTGATCCCGCTCTGTGTCAGCTGTTTGGGGAACGTCGCTGGCAGAAATTCTCGGCGGACTACGCTGCGCAGGACCATTTATTTTCAGCAACCCTTGCGGCGCTGAGCGAACGCGGTGCTGCGCAGGTTTCCGTACCCGAAAACAGACAACTGGCGGCCACGATCTATCCGAAAACAGGCGCCGCACTCACTACGCTCGGTTTCGCGGTGCCGAACGACGCCGAATTTCCACGAAAGCGTTTTTACGCACTTTGTGCTGCAGGTCGCTGGAAGAACTGGTTTGGTGTGGAAGCGGTCCACCCGACGCCGGACGCGCCTGCGAGTGAGGCGGACAGCAAAAGGATGCAGCAACTGCGCCGCGGAGTCATTCACCCGGCGTTCGTTCTGTCCACCGTACTCGACGAGCAGGACACCTTTGTTGAGTATAGGGAACGGGCGGGCATGGTGCCGGTTGCGTGGCAACCCGACGTACCGCGCAGCTCGGCTGCAGCGGTTTTCGGGCTTGTGATTCCCGAGGGCGAAGGTCGAACATCGCAGAGCGCGCACAAAATGCAGAAATACGTATTTCTGTGCAGTGACCCCACCCGCAATATGGCGTCGCTAACCAACGCAGAGTGCGACGTGGTAGAGGCGGCGTTGACGCTGGCCGAGCACGAACAATGCGATGTGGTCTGGTTTGCGACGAGCTCGGGCGCGCGCATCGACATGAAAAGCGGCACCGAGAATCTCGATGGAACGGCGCGGGCGCTGCGTCGTGTCGCGCTATTTTCGAGGGGCCCGCTTCGCATTCACGCGGTCGCCATGGGCCCGTGCGTGGGTGCTCAGGCGTACTGGCTGTCTGCGGCATGCATCGCGATGGGTTCGCGCGGTACGCTCGTCATGACCGAGCGTGGGAGTCTGATTCTGAGTGGTCGACGCGCGCTGGAAGTTTCTGGCGGCGTTCCCGCGGCATCTGAGCGTGCGCTGGGTGGCTACGACGTGCTTGGACCGGTTGGGCAGGCGGCATTTGGCGTGCAGGATATTGCTGCGGCATGGGCATTATTGCGGCGACGCCTTGAAAACCCCGCGGCAATAGAACATGACCACCGCCCTGCCCTTGCCGACACGTTACTGTACGAACAAACGCCGGATCAGTCTGTAAATGCGCTGCTGAAAATTGGCGATGTATTTGACGACGAAAAAAATAAAGGACGACGACGTGCATGGCCAGTCGCGCCGCTGATGAATCGGGTACTGGATATCGAACCGGAGGGTTCAGGACCGTTGTGTCCATGGTCGGCGTGGGCAGAGGCACGTCAGGCGGTGGTCATGTGGGGCCGCATTGCAGGGCGGCGAGTTACGCTGATTGGGGTGGATAATCAGGCGACCGACGCCGAGTGGGAGTCATCGCATGCACAGGGACAGACCTTCGCGGCGGGGACGCTTTATCCGGCCTCGTCGCGGAAAATTGCCCGGGCGATTCATGCAGCGTCGGGACGAGAACCGGTGATCGTATTTGCCAATATGGCGGGTTTTGATGGATCGGCGTGGTCGCTCGCAGCGGGGCAGCTGGAGTTTGGAGCCGAGGTGGCGACAGCAGTGGCGACGTGTGAGAGTCCGATTCTGGTGGTCGTGCTCACCCGATATCACGGCGGTGCATTTGTCGTATTTTCCCGACAGCTAAATCCAGATTTGCAGTCGATTGCCATACAAGGCAGCCAGGCGTCGGTGATTGGGGGCGGCGCAGCGGCTACCGTGGTATTTTCGGCCGATATTCAGAAACGAACGCAGGCGGCAGGTGGAGGTGCGGAAGCTCGCGCGGCGGTGCTACAGGAGCTGGCGCAGGCTTTTGATGCACACCACAGCATTGAACGTGCGCAGCAGGCGGGCTCGGTTGACCGCATTATTTCGCTACATGAATTACCGTCGGCGCTGGCAGAATTTGTGGGGCGCGCGCCGAAGGGGTAGCTGGCCGAAGCCTTCAGTTCATGCCTGACCGGCGGCGGCGTTTACCGGTGGGTGCGACCGGCGCCAGTCTGACCACCAGGCATCGGCCTCGTGGCTGGTCCATGGCACGGAAAGAATCACGGCATCCAGCGCTTCCATGAACTCCTGAGCTGACGCAAATCGTTGCGATGGAGATTTCGCCAATGCCCTCAGAATGACCGCATCCAGTGATTCGGGAATGGCGAGCACACATCGGCGCGAGGGCGGAATGGGCTGTTCATGCACATGCTGAAAACACAGCTCTACCACGGAAGGCCCCTGAAAAACGGGCTCACCGGTAAGCAGGTAATAGGCGACGGCTCCGACCGCGTAGAGATCGGCCCTGCCATCCACGGTTTCGGTGCCGAGAATCGCCTCGGGTGACAGATACTGCGGCGTTCCCAGAATCAGGCGGTTCTGGGTGATGGCGACATCGGCTTCGGTGCGGGTCTCTTTGACCAGTCCGAAATCGAGCACTTTGACAAAATCAGGAATTCCACCACGGACGGAGACCATCAGGTTCGCCGGTTTGATGTCGCGGTGAATCAGCCCGATGGCGTGGGCCTCGGCAAGCGCGCCGAGAACCTGTCGAATCAGATGCACCACACGAGCCGCCGGAAGCGGTCCGGCTTCCCGAATGAGGCTTTCAAAGCTAACGCCGTCCAGCAGCTCCATGGCGTAATAAAAATCACCTTCGTCGGTTCTTCCGAAATCATAAATGGCGATGGTATTCGGATGCGTCAGCCGGGAGGTGAGCTGCACTTCTCGTTCAAAGCGAGCGATGAGCGTGGCGTCGTTGCCTCTTTGCAGCAGCTTGACGGCAGTGGGACGCTGCAAAAAGGCATGTCGTGCCGCATAGACAAGGCCCACGCCGCCCTGGCCGAGTGGCTGTAGCAGGGTGTACTGCCCCAGTTGGCGTGCGGCTTCGACCTCGCGGCGCAGGTGTGTGATCGTGGTAGAAGCGGCGACCACGCTGGCGCCCAGCAGTGTAACGAACGCACCGAGCGCCAGCGTCAGCCAGCTCAGGGCGGAGTGTCGAACCGGGACCCGGTTCACAAACTGCAGGCGCCAGTTCCTGGATGCGTAGTCCCATTCCGACACCTGACTCCCGGGTGCAGCCGCGTCGAATGCAGTATCTGTCCAGGACCGTGCGAAGAGAGAAACGGCGGTGTCATCGGTTACATCCAGCAGGCGAAACGCGAGCCCCTCGCCATCTTCCTGGCCCAGCGCCCGCTCCATGATGGCATGTAACCTGAAAATGACGATGGCGAGGCCGCGGGGATGCTCGACCCTCTCGGTTGTGGTCGCAGGCCAGTCATTGCCCTCATAAACCGCCAGATACACCGCGATCGAGCGGTGTTCCGGCGCGTCCTCGGCGAGCACGAAGGGAGGCGATGCGAGTGGGTTTCCGCTGGCGACGGCCTGCCTTACCCGGCCGCGCCGTAACGCCTCGGAGAGCAGGTCAAAGCCCAGCGCGGTGGGGTCATCGGCCGGCGCCATGAACATCAGCGGATAATACTCGCGGCGTTGGGCGGCGGTAGCAAAGGCGCCATTGGCCTGCAGCTCAGAGATGGCAAAACCCGGGTATTGCGCGGCCATTTCTGCTTCAAATCGCTCGCGCTCGTGCTCCTGAATGCGCGGCGCCCACTCCAGCAGGCTCACAGAGGGATAACGACGCAAGGCATCGGCAACAAACCGATCAAACTCTTCCCGTGTCACCGTTTCACTGGCGCCAAAGAAAGCACGAACAGAACGCAGTACTTCAACCGGAAGCTCGAACTGCCGCTGCAGCAGCTGGGTGACGCGCGACGCTCGCTGACTGAAGGCATGATGATGCTCGCCAATCTCACGAGCACGGACTGCGCGAAAAGCCACCAGACTGACAAACAAACCAACGACCAGAATCGCGACCGCGGGCACGACTCGGACCCAGACCGTCGTATGCGACGCTCCCCGCACGCCAATGAAAGGCCCGGTACCGCGCAGTGAGCGGACATTTTGCTTCTGATAAGGGTCCGACGTCAACGTAAACTCGGCAATCAGGACAGCACAGAATCGCGCGCGGGCACCGCACCGGGAGGGTGTAGTCACAAGGGCGTGCGTTCGACAAGCGTCCTGCAAACCGTGGGAGCTCGCGTTCACATGTGCGACTTGACTTACATGCGTATCTCATGCAGGAAATCGCGCGTATTCTGGTGGCTCCTGTGTCGGAAATATACAATGAATGACTCTGTTTTCCGTATCGTAGCGTCTATTTCCCTGATTTGTGCGCTGTCTGGTTGCAGCGATACGTCGTCATCCGATTGCGAAGTGGACGACGCGTCTTCGACGGATGCCGTGGATCAGGACGCTGCAGAGACCTCCGAGGGTTCAACGCAGGCGGGGTCGATTCCGCTGCGTCCCCGCGCCAACCCGACTGAGTATGTGGCATTGACCGTCCGGCTGCCCGTCGAGGATGCGGACGTTCGCACAGTGCTGGGGCCGATCTTCGGACTGGATGGCGCCTATCACAACAACTTCGTCATTCAGGATGGGCTGTTGCTGGGTTCAGCGGCCGATACGCGCACCAGTGAACAGGGTGTCGTCACGTTGACCATGGAGACCTCGACCGGTGATACGCCGACCCTTCGGACCATCGCCAGTGTCCCGGTAGGCAACGAATATGGACGGATTTTTGTGGATGCCGTGGAAGCGGCCGTCGCACAGGCCGCGACCCGCGTGGACGATGACGGCAGTGAGCCCTGGCGCATTGAATATCGAACGCGCAGCGCCAACGGTGGCAACCTGACCATCGGGTTTGACTCGACCGGCACGGAACACCAGATTGTGTTTTCGACGCAATCGCCCAGAACCTCGCTGCTGGCCGATTCGATTAACCAGCCCGCGCTTCAGGGTGCACCCTACGAATCCGTGTACGGTCTGGTCTACTTCACGCTGTCCCGCGACAATTTCAGCTTCTTTGTGGACAGGGCGTATGGCATCTCCGAGGGCGCGGCGCAGAATTTCAACGATTTCTATCTGATCCCGCACAACTGGCTGCGTCTGACCGTGACACCCGAGCTGGATGACGACCGCGTCGATGTCGCGTTCGAGGTGGTGACCACCGACAATCGCCGCATTCCCATCGCCCGTGCGCCCGCCTCACTGGTGGCCGGTGAGCAGTTCAAACAGACGGTTTTTCGTCTGATCGACACCATGCTGGCAGCCGAAGAGGCGCAGCCGGGTAGCTCGACCCCCTGGGAGGCCCCCTTCTATTACGATGACCCGCAGGGCGGCGGTATCGTGGAAGTCATCGCGCAGGGCGTCGAGGGGCGGTTCCGAATTGCGTACGCCGTCGAGTCTCCGGTCAACGAGCTGGTCGATACGGAGTTTGTGCCCTGGCAGGGCGAAGTGGTTGTGCCACCCGACTGGGACCAGGTAGACCCGGGCTGCGCTGAGCTGGGCTCTGAGCCGGCCGCGCAGGGCTTCTTTGACGTGCGCTTCGAGGCGTCGGGCACCATTCGGGAGTCCCGCAACGTCGACGGTGAGCTGCGCGGCCCCGTGTGGGGAAGTGTTTACCGCTCGCAGGACGTCATCATTACGGGCCCCTTGCCCGGCACAGAAGCGGTCGCGAGCTTTGCGTTCGAAGACGTGGACGTCATTAATGGCCCTTCCGAGCAGGTATTCCGAATTGATGCGCCCCTGCAGGCCGGCGACTATCAGATCCTTGGTTTCATGGACATCGACGACAACGCCGACCCTGCAGACCCGGGCCCGGAACAGGGCGACCCGGTCATGATTCCCATCGGCGGATTCACGATGCAATGCGCCGTCCAGCCCATTACGGCAGAGTTCGCCATTCTGCTGCCCTGAACATCGGCAGCATGAACGTCACGCACGACCGTTGACCACTGGCGAGACGCGTCGCGATCGATATCCGCAGCCAAACCCCGGCCACAAAGAATGTTCCGCAACGCAACAGTCGGCACCACCCTGCTCCTGATGACGTGCGGATGTCTGGCGCCCGAATACACGGAGCCGCAGCCCCCCGGAGTAACTTCCTCGGCGGGCTCCACGATCGCGTACGAGGCCGCCAACGGGCGAGTCTGGCTCACCTCGCCAGACGATGACCGCGTGGTCGTGCTCGACGCGGAATCACTTCAGCAGGTGTTAACGTACGATGTCACCGATGAACCCGCTCATCTGGCGATTCTCAATGGCGCGCTGATCGTCACCGCAACACATGACAGCCGGGTCTGGCTGCTGCCACCCGCGAGCGAACAACCGCTGACCATCGAGACTCCCTGCGGCGCGACAAGGGGTGTGGCGTGGCTGGATGCGGCGGCCACGCGTGCGCTGGTGTCGTGCCCGTGGGACGAACGGCTCTTGCTCATCGACACCGACTCAGGCGCCGTGTCAGGCGTCTTCGCTGCGCCCGCCAGACCCACCGCCGTCGCCGTCACGCAGGGCATTGTCCACGTCACATCCTCGGTCGAAGGGGTCGTGTACAGCGCTCCTGCCAGCGCCTTCTACGATGCCGGAACCACCAGCCTTCGTCCGATCGGCTGGCAGGCACCACCTCGGCAACACGCACCCGATCGACAGGGCACACAGCTGGACGCGCTCACTGTTTCCAGCAGGGGTGTCAGTGGCGTCATGCAGATTGTCGACAACGACAACGACCGCACGCGAGCTCCAGAGGACGGAGGCTATGGGCAGGTCGAAGATGGAAACCCCCGCATCGAACCCTTTATTGTGGGTAGTTGTGCAGGACGTTACGCTATTTTCGACGGTGGAGACCGTATCTTCTCGGGTCCGACGGCAATCGCGGAAGCTCCGGAAGCGAATCTCTGGGTGCTGAATGCCGGCACGCAAAACCTTGCGCGGGTGCTTTGCGCCGGTCAACCGTCTACGACCGAATGGCGTGCAGTGGGTGGCCAGTGGCCGGTGGGCGGCGGCGCGCGTGGTCTGGCCACCTCGGCAGATGGCACCATTGTGTGGGTGGACGTCGGCTATGACCACGCGGTTACTCGGCTGCAGGTGCTCGCCGACGGCACGGAGGTCTCGTTGCAGACGGTGCGTCGCGAGCCTGGGCCCATGGAATGGTCGAATGCAGCCTTGCAGGGCCGCCGCCATTTCTCGAACGCCACCGACACCCACCTGACCCCCAGCGGGGTAGTGGCCTGTGCCACATGCCACCCGGAGTCGGGCGAAGACGGGCTGAGCTGGTTTATTCACACCACCGGAATTCAGCGCAAACTGCGGCGAACGCCCTCGGCGCGTGGCATGGACACCGCCGCACGACCGTTACACTGGGATGG
>JAGWVZ010000812.1 GCA_018970625.1 Myxococcales bacterium
CTTCATCGAGACCAACCCTTCGCGGATTGGATGCCGTCAACCGTCCGCCGGTTGAATCCCGTCAGGGCTGTCGCGCCCTGAACCACGACCATGGGAGATATCGCTCTCCCCTAGACCCCATCAAGCATGGGCGTGCCTGCCCCTTGCAACCCAGCCGCCTCCAGGACGCGCCGCCCCTTGAAGAGTGGAAGGCATTATTGCATAGTCAAAAAAAATATGGATGTTCATGACGTTAGAAGCAAGCAAGACCCCCAGCACCCGCCGTTTTGGCAAGCCAGAGATCAGAAGCAGCATGAACAGCTCCAAATATCATGCAAAATATTTCGCGCACGATCTTACCCGTAGAGCGTCGTCTGGTATCGATAGACTTTCGATGTCGCTGTTTGATGCGTCAGTGGACTTGAACCCACATCAAATTGAAGCAGCACTGTTTGCTCTTGAATCGCCATTGTCCAAAGGCGTGTTGCTTGCCGACGAAGTTGGCCTTGGCAAGACCATCGAAGCCGGCATAGTGCTCTGCCAGCTATGGGCAGAGCGGAAGCGCCGCCTGTTGGTAATTTGCCCAGCGTCGCTGCGCAAACAATGGGCGATCGAGCTGGCGGAAAAGTTCAACCTTCCCAGCCAGGTCATCGATGCGAAAACGTATCGAGAGGCAAAACGCGCAGGCCGTTCACCGCTCGATTCCAAATGTATCACCATCCTGTCGTTCAACTACGCCGCCGCCTTGCGCGACGAGCTAAAAGCCATCGGCTGGGACCTCGTTGTGATCGACGAAGCCCACAAATTGCGAAACGCTTACAGGCCGAGCAACAAGGTCGGGCAAGCCATCCGGTGGGCGACAGAGGATTGTCGCAAACTGCTCCTCACCGCCACGCCGCTTCAGAATTCCCTGGTCGAACTGTACGGCCTCTCAACGCTCATCGACGAACACATCTTCGGCGACGTGAATACCTTCCGTGCCCGCTATGCCAGCGCTGGCAGCAGTATCGTCGATCTTCGCCAGCGCCTCGCCACCTTTTGCAAGCGCACGCTGCGAAATCAGGTGACCGAGTACGTGCGCTACACCGAGCGGCGCGCCATCACGCGCCCGTTCACGCCGAGCGATAGCGAGCATTCCCTCTATGAGGCCGTGTCTGGATTTCTTCAGCGACCGAACAGCTACGCGCTGCCACAACGGCAGCGGCACCTGACTGCGCTGATACTTCGCAAATTGTTGGCATCGTCATCACTCGCCATCGCCGGCACGCTCGACACGCTGCGCGCGCGGCTGGAGACGCTGCGCGATGAGCAGGTGAAGGATGATCCTGATTTTGCCGAACGCTTGATCGAGTCTGAGGAGATCGAGGACGAGTTGCTCGATGAAATCTTGGCCGATGAAATCGAAGGCGACGCCGAAACCGAAGCTGCGCCGATCGACAGATTGAAGCTGAAGGAGGAAATTGAAATCCTTCAAAGCCTCGCGGCGCGCGCGCGGGCCATCCCCGTCGATACGAAATCCGAAACGCTGTTAAAGGCGCTCGACATCGGCTTCGTGCAGATGGCGGAAACCGGTGCGGCGCGGAAGGCGCTAATCTTCACGGAATCGCGGCGCACTCAGGACTATCTCAAAGGCTTCCTTGAGGCGAATGGCTACGCCGGCCAAGTCGTCTTGTTCAACGGGACCAACAGCGGGCCGGAAGCTACCGCCATCTATGAGCGCTGGCTTGCTGAGAACCGCGCCGCCGGCCGGTCATCCGGCTCGCGCGCTATCGATGTTCGCACGGCTCTCGTGGAAGACT
>JAGWVZ010000813.1 GCA_018970625.1 Myxococcales bacterium
TGCCTGAAGATCTGCGTCACGTGCAACGTGCCGAGCGCTTCCTTACACTTCAGCTGAAGGTGAATGCTACTCCAACGACACCGGCTTACGTGATTCGATGAAATGCGTCGTCATGATCATCATCATGTTGGAGATGTAGATAGAGGAATAGGTACCAACGACGACACCAATGCCCATCGCCAGAGCGAAAGTGCGAATGAGTCCACCTCCGACGAAGTAGATGACCACAATGGCGAGAAGGGTGGTAAACGCGGTCAGAAACGTTCTGCTAAGGCACTCGTTGATGCTTCGGTTCACGATGCTGTTCAAGGACTCTCTTCCGCCGGTCTCACGCAGGTTCTCTCGAATCCGGTCGAAGTTGATGATGGTATCGTTGAGCGAGTAACCTACGATTGTGAGCAGTGCGGCTACGATAGTGAGACTGACTTCTTCACGCAGCACCACAAAGATACCAAGTGTGAGGAGGACATCGTGCGCGAGGGCCAGAACCGCACCTGGTGCATAGCGAATATCAAACCGAATCGCGATGTAGACCAGAATGAGAACCAGAGAGACGAGGACGGCCTTGATGCCATCGTCACGCAGCTGCTGACCCACGCGCGGTCCCACGGTCTCGACGCGATCAATCGAGAGAAACGCGTCACCCATATCGGAGCGAAAGTGTTCCTCGAAGTAGGACTGAAGCGCCTGAAGCTGAACCACAAACCTGCGGTCCCGCGAAGCCCCGTACGGCTCTACAACCGAGCCCTCAAACCCCGCGGTCACAATGGCAGTGGTGAGTTGTGTCGCGAGCGTGGCAGCTCGTTCAAGTACCGCATCATTGGCGACACCTGAGCCTTCTGCCGAACTGCCCTCGGAAACCGAAGCAAAAGCAGACTCTGGAACGCGCAGATAGACCCGGTCCCCTGCCGTCTCATCGAACTCTACTTCGGTTGCTGCTATCGCGCTCTCGATGGCGGCCTGCAATTCACTCCTTCGGGCGTCATCCAGAACGGACACCGACTGAGTCTGAATCAGGTAGCTAAGTCCCTCGCCCTCGCCAAACGCCTGAACGGAGGCGTCCTCAAAGCCAAGCGACGCAACGGATTCTCGAACGGCGGCGATATCGGCCGTGGCGTCAAACCGAGCGATGACGTTTGTCCCGCCCATAAAGTCGATGCCGTATCTGGGCCCGGGTACAACCAGAAGGACCATGCAGGCGATGCACAGAATTGCAGACAACAGGCCAAACGTTCTCGCGCGGCCAACAAAGTCATAGGTCCGCCGCGCGGGCGTCTCTGAAGCGCTCATGGTAACCCTCAGATGCTCAGACGGTCAGCCCGACGGCCGATGGTCAGAAAGTCAAAGCCAAGTCGAGTGACAAAGATGGCCGTAATCAGCGACGTCGCGATGCCCAGGAGCAAGGTGACGGCAAAGCCGCGAATCGGACCGGAGCCCACTTCCATCAGCACGAGTCCGGCGATAGCGGTCGTGATGTTCGAGTCAAGGACCGCCGTGGTTGCCTTGTCGTATGCTGCCGAGAGCGCTTTGGTAACCGACACTCCCAGACGGAGTTCCTCTTTGATACGCTCGTAAATGACCACATTGGCGTCCACAGCCATGCCTATCGTCAGCGTGATACCCGCGATACCGGGCAGGGTCAGCGTTGCATTGAGCAGCGCCAGACCGGCCGCGATGAAGGTGACGTTCATGGCGAGCGCCAGCACCGAAAACAGACCCGCTACCTTGTACCAATAGGCCATAAACAGCGCGACCAGTACGAACGAGATGGCCAGCG
>JAGWVZ010000814.1 GCA_018970625.1 Myxococcales bacterium
CCTACGACATTCCAGCCTCCGAAGGAACGCTGCCAGCAGACGACAGCGAAGCACGGTTCGACCAGGCGATACGCTACGCAGACCGGCAGGTCGCACGCCTGCTGCAACATCTGGCCCGGCAGCCCGAATGGAATCGTACGGTCGTGCTGATTCTGGGCGACCATGCGCAGCCCACTCCAGACCAGTGGCGACTCGAAGACCGTGTGGGCCCGCTGACGCCCGGCCACACCTGGACCAACTTCATCGTGACCGGCGGATGGCCGGGAATCCCTGCACCCACTGTTTATGCGGGCGATACCAGCCACATTGACGTCGCGCCTACCATTCTGGGCCTGCTGAACCTGCGCGCGCCCAACCACTTTATGGGGCGCAATCTGCTGCCATTACTGCAACAGCCCGACACGCAGTGGCCCGTTCTGTCGTTCCGGTACGGCGATATTGCCTGGCAACAGGGCGATACCCGCCTCAATTTCCGCGTCGATACCGACAACCTCATGCGCTGGGATGTGGACCGCTCCGACACGCTCTCGTACGGACTCTTGCGCCCCGAATCGGTGACTCCCCAACAAGAGGCGCCACCCGAATGGCAGTTCGGGCGCATTCAGGACGCGGTGCGCTCGTACGCCCGCCTTCTGGAAGAGAACGCGCTGATGCCGCCTCAGCCATAGCGAGGACGCGTGGCGGCGCGGGCGTCTGAATTGGAAATCCAACGCTTTGCGACCCCGCCCTGCCAAAAGGTGCGACGCTCGACATGAAGCCGAGGGCCGCACCGAAATACGACTCAGTAACCCTGCTCGTTCATGGCGTCCGCGGTCTCTTCCTCTTCCTCAGAGCTCCACTCGAACGTCTTGAGGTTGACGTCGAACGTGCGCTCGCGGGTCTTGTGCACCAGCTCGTCTCGCAGCTCTTCGAAGCTCATCTGGCCGCGGTCGCCTTCCTGAAAGGTGCGCACCGAGAATTTGCCGGATTCCTTTTCTTTCATGCCCACGACCAGCATGTACGGAGTCTTGGCCAGCTCGGCCTCGCGGATTTTGTAGCCCAGTTTTTCGGAGCGGTCGTCGACCTCAACCCGAAGGCCCAGCGCTCGCAGCTCATCGGCAGCTTTGTGGCAAGCCTCGGCGCACTCGTCATTGATGGGCAGGAAAGTCGCCTGTACGGGCGCAAGCCACGTCGGAAATGCGCCGGCCACGTGCTCAATCAGAATGCCGATAAATCGCTCCATCGAGCCAAACAGGGCGCGGTGAATGACGACCGGAGTGTGGGGGTTATTATCGGCGCCGGTATATTGCAGTTCGAAACGACGTGGCAGCTGGAAATCCAGCTGAATGGTCGCGCACTGCCATTTACGACCGAGCGAATCGAGCACATCAAAGTCAATTTTGGGGCCGTAGAACGCGCCGTCGCCGTGCTTGACCTTGTAATCCAGACCGTTCGCTTCGATAGCGCGCGCGAGGGCGGCCTCGGCCCGATCCCAGAGCTCGGGTTCACCCATAAAATCCTCAGGCCGGGTCGATAAATTCACCCGAAACTGCAGATTAAACAGGCTGTATACACGACCCAGAAGACCAATGACTTTCCCAATTTCGCTCTCAATCTGGTCTTCCATCGCGAAGATGTGCGAGTCATCCTGCGTGAACTGTCGAACCCGAAAAAGGCCGTTCAACGCACCGGATAATTCGTTGCGGTGCAACATCTGGAATTCCAGCACACGCAATGGCAGCTCGCGGTACGAGTGTTTCTTGCGCTTGTAGAACATCATCGTGTCGGGACAGTTCA
>JAGWVZ010000067.1 GCA_018970625.1 Myxococcales bacterium
GTGCTAGGGGCATCGGACCCCTGATGCCGGACGTCGATGGCCGAAATGCTGGTCCAGATGCAGGGAGTGACCAAGCAGTTTGAGGGCGCAACGCTCGTCTCACGCTTGCTGACTCTCGGACGCGATACCAGGCGACCCCACGTCGCGCTGCGGGACGTTTCGTTTGAGCTACAGTCACGCGAAATCGTCGGTATTCTCGGGGGTTCGGGTTCAGGCAAGAGCACGTTGCTGCATTGTGCCGCCGGGCTGATGACACCTACCCAGGGTCAGGTGCGCGTGATGGGTGAGAACCCCGCCGGATTCACGACGCGCGTGCGGGGTCGAATCGGCTGGGTTTCCTCGTTGGACACTTCGTTTCACCCTCGGCTCACCGGTTACGAGAATCTGCTCTTTTTTGCGGAGCTCTATGGCGTGCCCCGTGCTCGTCGGGAACGTCTGGTGCTGGACCTGATGGCCACGGTTGGTTTGTCAACGCCGTTGGACCGGATTGTTCGTCACTACAGCGCAGGCAGTCGTCTGCGACTCTCGATTGCGCGGGCGCTCATGGGTGAGCCCGCGCTTCTGCTCATGGATGAGGTCACCATGGGGCTGGACCCACGCCGTCGCGATGCCTTCTACACGCAGGTCACCGATCTGGTGAACGCACGGGGCGCCGGTGTGCTGCTTTCCACACGTGATTTTACGGAAGCCCAGTATCTTTGCACCCGGGTGATGGTGCTTGATGAAGGCCACGTCGCTGCGGATGGTCAGTACATGATGGTCGAGGCGGTGGCCGAGGCAATCTTCCGACGACATGGTGCCGAGGAGCGCGTATGAACGCAGGCTCGGCAGCCCTGAGTGCCTTCTGGCGTCTGGAGTGGCGCATTCGTCGACGTGACACGCGTCGACTGCTCTCCAGTGCCATGAGTGCGATTCTGGTCCTGATTCTCGCCCTGCTGTCTGTTCCTCTGGTTGACCCCGCGGGTTTTGCGCGCAGCGCCGGGGTGGCGGTAGAGAGCTGGCCGCTACATGTCGTCAGTGGGTACGTGGCGGTGATGGTACTCGCAGCCGCCGTGCCGTTGCTTCGCGACCGACTGCGCCGTTATCAGGAGACGGGATTCCTGGAGGCCTGCGTCATGACCCAGACCCCTCTGTGGAAGACCGTGCTCGCCATGCCAGTGTACGACGTGGCCATGGAGCTCGTGGGCGGCTCCGTGCTGATGCTCGTCATACTGGCGCTGACATCCGGGTTACCGGTGCTCTCTTCGTGGCTTGTTGCGACAGGGTTTCTGGTCGTTGGCACAGCCACGTGCGTTCTTTTGGGTATTGCCTCGGCGAGTATGACGCTCGCGTTTCGCGCCAGCGATCCCATGGGCTCCGTCGCGATGGGTGTTACCCTCGCCGCCAGCGGTGTACTTGTGCCGCGCGCACTGTTGCCGGAACCACTGGCATGGTTGGGCGCCTTGTCGCCGGTCGCGCCCATGCTGGACGGCGTTCGGATGGCGTTTGCTCACGATGGCTGGAACCCTGCCATGATGCCGGTGATTCAGCACCAGCTGTCCATCGCGTTTGTGTTCGGGTTGTTGGCTCTGGCGACGATTCGATGGGCGTTGGGACGGGTATTGCACGAGGGGTCCTTCGCGGATTGAGCACGAAAGCAGATTTCTTTCGCCGCTCGACAACCAGGCTGGTGTGCGAGCGCCAACGCAACGGTGACGGCGATGGCCTGGCTCGTTCAGACGACTTGATTAGGTTCATGACGTATTTCGCAATTTGCACCGTACCTGACCACGCTCGGTAATCATTGAGACGTCAGTTGAAGGCACAGGTCGCCTCGCCGGATGCGACGGGAAGTTCAGTTCCGACTGCAGCAGGTACGGCTCAACCGCGTAGCGTCGCAGACGCGCTGCCTGCCGCGTCAGGCGACTGGCGATGGCTCGACCTGCTGGAGAGCTCCCTGAACGGGGACTGGGATCGCAGCTCTGGGTTATGCGTGGATGGTCACCGTGCGTGGATACCCGTCGCTGATGATATCCCCATCATGCTGGGGCTGAGTATGGCTGCGCAGCTACCTGAGAGAACCAACCGGTCGCATGCGCGCCAGACCCTTCGGCGCAGTCTGGGTAGTTTTCAGACGCCCCGCGCGTGGGCCGACGCGCTGGCGGATGACGCCGTCACCACCTGGGCAGCCGTTGATATTGAGCGCCAACCCCCTGCGATCATCGACCCCGCCTGTGGAGCCGGTAGTCTGCTGCTTGCCCTGTTGCGGCGACTGAGCATGCGCGGCTACTCGGTGGTTGCGCTGATTCGCCAGGGCATGGTGTTCGGGGTGGACATTGATGAGCGCGCCGTCCGCGCCTGTCGGTGTGCGTTGTGCCTGCTGGAACCGGACGCCGCACTTCGACCCACGGATTCCGCCCTGCAAAACATACAGGTGGCCAATGCGCTGCGACTGGAAAACCTGCCGAGCGCCTTTGGCATCGCCGTGCTCAATCCGCCGTTTATCAACGCGGTCGAGGACGGCGTGGACGCAGCGCTGAAGCGGTGGCTGGGAGTGGCATACCCGGAGGTGGGAGGGACAGCCAATCTGGCAGGCTACTTTCTGGCATTGGCTACCCGTCTGACTGCGGTCGAGGGGGTCGTATCGGCGCTTGTGCCCCGCACGTCGTTGCAGGCGCGACCGATGCGTGCCTGGCGAGCGTCCTTCACCCCAGGACCGAGCAGGGCGCGTGTGCTGCGACGGCTGCGGCTACCCGGATCCGCGACGCTGTTTGAAGGCGCGGATGTCTTTGTCGCGTTGTTGACGATAGGGCCGTCAGGGGTGACTCAGACAACGAGCTACGGTGATGCGCTGGATCCACAATGGCAGGACGCGACCGCGCGACTGACCCATGACGACTGGTGGGCCTGTCTGGCCAGCGCTGCGCAGCACGAGGCCGTCGACGTGAACCCGGTTGCCAGCCGTCCGCAGGCAATTTTGCTGCTGCGGGCGAGCCTTACCACGGCCGATTACTACCGGTTGCGCGGTCTGGTCGTCGAAGCGAACGATGGTGTCATCGATGCGCCCCGGTTGATGACGACCGGTCTGATTGATCCCGGGGAGTCGTTGTGGGGCAGGGCGCCCTGTCGATTTCTGGGCACGACGTTGCAACGGCCGGTGGTGGTCGACGACGGTACGCTGCCAGTGAGTCTGGCGCGGGCGGTGGCGTGGTCGCGCCGGCCCAAGGTGCTGATCGCGGGGTTGAGCCGTGAGCTGGAGGCGGTGCTGGATCGTGACGGTCGTTATCTCGGCGCCGTCTCTACCTGGAGCGTGTTCGACGCTTCGGATGATCTGGAACGACTTCAGGCGCTTGTCGACTGGCTGCACGCGCCCCATCGCCAGCACATGTTCGAGGCATTCTGTGGAGCCTCGGCCATGTCAGGAGGGAGCAAGTCGGTGAGCCGTCCCTTCATGGAGCGCCTGCTGGCCGACTTTGTTGCGGGTACGGAGTGACCGTTGCGGCTGTTATTGCTGGCCGACACCGAGCTTGAGTGAAGCGCGCACTTCTTCGTAGTCGTCGGTGAGCGAGAACTCCATCAGGTCTCGACTGCGCTCCTGCAGCGTCGTTTGACCGAGAGATTCGGGCGTGTCTCGCAGCGCCTGAAGGGCGCGTGACAGGTCCCCGCAAAGCAGCAGGCCAACGCGCGCAGCCGTGAAATCAGCGGCGGCCATCCAGGCCGAGATGTCGGGTGAGCGGCCGGCTTCGAAGAGTGACGTGACGGCTTTTCCAATGTCGGCGAGTACAGGAGCCGATTGCTTCTGAATTACCGCCAGGCAGGATTCAACGGCTTCCTGAGACGGATCTGGCACAATTTGACCGGTAAATGCGGCTAAAGTGCCATAGACAAACGCTTTAAGTGAGTCTCGTGATGAGTAGGCCGACGCCAGATAGAACTCGTCGCGCATGAGCGTCATGGCGTGCCCGATGCGGAATACCATGCGTCGATTGGCTTCGCCCGACACCACATCCGTACCCAGCACCAGTCCGCGTGGAGACGTGTGAGCGTTGAAAATGCCCGCCAGATTCCCTGGATTGAACAGGACCGGCATTTCGACGCCAACAATCTGCGAGGTGTACATGAACAGGTTGGTCACCGCGTTTTCCTGACGGAGATCAATTGTGTGCACGCGCGGGTCGATGCCCCAGCGGGCGTGTCCCTGTGCCACCGCCTTGGAAAGTGTGCGGCCCAGCGTCGCGAAGAGCTGCGTCAGGGCGGGATCCAGGTCGGGGTGCCGCAGCAGGTTCCAGTGCGCCGTCGTGAGCGGTGAGCGGGCCAGCGGCAGCGACCGCGGCTGCAGGGCGGAGTAGAACTGCTGCTCCTCGGGGGTCGCCTGCCCCATGACATCCAGAACGGCTGCGGCACGCAGGGCGCGATCCCATTCGCGGCGACGGTTCCAGATAGCAAAAAGCTCGTGATAACTGTCGAGGCGTTCCGGCTTCAGCTCCAGCAGCTTCCGGTGAACGGCGACCTGGTGTTCCTCGTCGGTGCCATCGTTGGGCATGGCCTCCAGCACATACTCCCAGATGTCGGCGCGCGAAGGGTCGATGCGGAGCGCGAGCTGCCAGGTCGCCAGCGCGTCGGTGTTCTGCCCCAGATGGCGATGATAGATGCGGCCGAGTCCGCTCAGCAGCATGATCTTTAGCTCGTCTGCGCCATTGAGGGCGCGTTCGATCATGCGTCGGTAGTTCTGCTCCAGGGTACGATAGTCCTGCGCGGCCTGCAGCATGCGGTCGATGGCTTCAAAGGCTTCCAGCTGCTCCGCGTCCTCGTCCAGAATGAGGTTGAACACCCGCATGGCCTCAGCGGTGTCGTCCAGCTGGTCGCGAAAGATGGCTGCGACGGCGAACAGGAGCTTGAGCCGACGAGTCGGGTCTGCTTCGAGCCGCGACAGTTGCCCGAGTACCTCGGCTGCCTCACGCCACATCTCGGCATTGTTGAATAGTTGCAGCAGCTTATGTAGCACCGCGCGCGAATTCGGGTCGATCGCGACGGCCTGCTGATAGTAACGTACCGCCTCGTCGATGCGTTCCGCTTCGGCGTGCAGATCGCCGAGCTCGACCAGCAATCGCAGCCGGTCTGCCGGGGTCGCGGCGAGCTCAAGCAGACGCTCTCGGGCGTTCACGCCTGCGTTGGGGTCGTGTTCACCGTCGAGCGCGGCGACCGCCCTGAGCGCTTCCTCGTCGAACGGGGAGAGCGCCAGCAGCGAGCGATAACGCTCGGCCGCCACGCGCGTCTGACCCATCACCGAGGCGTTTTCTGCAGCCTTGCGACGCAGGCTGATGCGGTCGGCAAGCGGGTCTTCGGAGTCGTCCCAGGCCAGTAGCTCGGCGAATTGCGCTTCGGCCTCCGTCGGACGTCCCGTGTCGGCGTAAAGAAACGCCAGATTCCGCATGACTGCCCAGTTCTCGGGCTGCAGGGCCAGAACGGCCTCGTACTGGGCGGTCGCGCGGGTGGTTTGTGCGAGTTCGGCGTGGGCGCGCGCGATGTTGAAGAGCAGACTGGCGCGCACTTCCGGGTCGGAGGCAAAGTCGGGGTCGGCCACGAGCACTCCGAAGAGGCCGGGAATACGGGCCCACTGTTCAGCTTCGAGCGCGGCCTGCGCCAGCGGCGCAGCGGACATGACATGGGTGGGTTCGAGTGCGAGCGCCTCTTCGTAGGCCGGCCATGCCTCGTCGGGTCGCTGCAGGTTCAATCGCAGCAGGTCACCAACGCGAGCCAACAGGTCAGCGCGCTCGCGCAGTCCGATGGTAGCGGCAACCCGACGTCGCAGCATCGAGAGCTGCTTTTCCCACTCGGCCATGGCGCCGTAGAGGTTGTCCAGTGCTTCCAGCGCCTCGGCGTGGTCGGGGTCACGCTCAAGGACGGCGAGCCAGGCGTTCTCCTGCTGCGAGACGTCGTCGTCGGCCGCTCGGGCCATGCGCGCGATGTCGAGCAGGGGGCCGGGGCTGGAGGCATCGATTTCACTCAGGGTTTCAAGGAGTTGTAAGGCGATGGCATCCTGTTCCGTCTCTCTGGCCAACTCCACAGCCTGACGCAGCAGTGTGACGTCGTGAGGCGTCTCCTGCAGTTGCGCCTGCAGAACGGCGAGCGCTCGGCCTTTGTCGCTCAGCGTTGCGGCCAGGCGAGTGGCCGAGTTCACGCGGAGTTCCCGAGCTTCCGCAGCCCAGGCGGAGAGGGCGGCAAGTTCGAGCTGTAGCTCGACAAGCGCCAGTTCGTCTTCGCCACGACGGAGCAGATCCAGCAGCGCTCGGGCCGCATCGAGGTTTTCTGGCGCAAGCTGGTGTGCGCGGCCGAGCACACTCCGCGCGAGGTCGACCTGCTGAAGCCGCTCGGCCAGCAAGTTGCCGCGTCGAACGAGGGCGTCGAGCTGCGCCTGCGGGTCATCGGTGAGCTCGGCCAGCCGCTCTTCCATGCTACAGGCTTCGGCCCAGTCTTCGGCCTGCAGTGCGAGGTCGCGGAGTTGCAGGATCGTCGCGGCGTGTTCAGGCGCGGCCTTCAGCGCACGCCGCAGCAGTCGTCGTGCGTCGTCGGCGTGATCGGGCATCGCACGCCAGAGCTCTGTCGCCTCGAGCAGCAAGGGCAGGGCGGCGTTGTCATCAAGGCTGGCCGCCTGTTCCTCGAGCGCGCGCGCAACGGCTACCGGGTCACCAGCCGCTCGCTTTTGTTCCAGCAGCGCAGCCAGCATGTCGGGGTGGTCGGGGGCGAGCTGCCGAGCCTGTTCGATCGCGAACGTCAGTTGCGCCGGGTCGGTTGGGTGAGTGCGTAGCAGAGCGATGAGTTCCAGCCAGACCGCGAGCTGCTCGTCGGCGTTCGCCTGCTCGGCTCGACGGGTCAGGAGGTCAGCCAGTGACTCCCAGTCTTCGTCGTCGGTGTAGATTTTGTGCAGGGCGGCGTAGACTCTGGGGTGCCCGGGGTGGGTGGAGGCAGCTCTTTCCCACCACGCGTGAGCTCGTTCGTGCTGTGCGGAGGCCTCAAAAGCGGAGGCCGCAAAGCAGATCACCTCAAAAGCAGATTCGGGATTGAGTTCGGGGTTCTGCAGAACAGCGACCACGCGGTCGACGATGCTGGCAGGGTCACCGGAGTGGATGGCGAGCTGCAGCAGGGCCTCGGCGTTCGCGGCCGAGGGTACTGCCTCTTCGGCGAGCGCCTTTTCGATGACCAGCGCAGCGCTGGCTGGATTTGCCAGTTGCGTCAGGTAGATGGATGCGACGTCCAGCAGCAGGGCCGCTCGTTCGGTGGCGCTTTCGGTGACATCCAGACGATCCAGTTGCAGGGTGGCCAGCTCTTTCCAGCGCCCCGTGTGTCGATACGCTGCAGCGAGTCTTGCGACGCCCTGAAGATGTTCAAAGTCGAGCTCGGCGAGCTGCTCCAGCGCGTCGATTCCGGCAGCCGGGTCATTCAACTCTTCCAGGTGGATGAGGGCGAGGCACCAGAGTGCCTGCACCTTGTCCGTGTCGGAGGGCGCCGTCTCGAGATCGGCCTTCATGGCCTCAATGGCCGCAGGCCAGGAACCCCAGGTGTCCAGAAGGTGAAGATGCTGAGCCATTCGGTCATCCTGCAAGGCGGAGCGGCGTCAAAAATGCAATGGGTGTAGGATAGTACAGCCGGCCAGTGACGCAACAAACACACGGGCATCTGCGCTGACGTGGGCGTCACTGACGGTCGAAGGCGTCCGTTTGGGGCTGAGCTCGCCAGTAAATGCCATCGGAGGTGCAAAAATGGCGTGCAGTTCTGTTGAAGGGCTCCGACGCCGGTGGTACACCCCTGCGGCATTCTGAATGGGCCATGGGCCGAAGGAGTTCTTGTGAACAAGGCAACGGAACCGCTGAAGTTGAATCTGGGATGTGGCCGCTTTCCCAAGGAAGGGTTCATCAACGTTGACTGGGTGGCCACACCCGGCGTCGATCGCGTCCATAATCTGGCCAATCTGCCCTATCCGTTCGAGGACGATAGCGTCGAACTGATCGAGATGGACCACGTTCTGGAGCATCTTCCCGATGTGTTTGGCATCATGCGTGAGGTGCACCGCATTCTGGTCCCCGGTGGTCGTGTGGTGATCCGTGTGCCCCATTTCTCGCGCGGCTTTACGCACCCGGAGCACATGCGGGGCTTTGATGCGACGTTCCCTTATTATTTCCAGCCCGACTTTATGGGCGGGTACACGGGCGTCGAGTTCGAGACCGAAAAGGTGGTGATGACGTGGTTTGCGCAGCCATACCTGAAGAAGTCTGTGCTCAGCCCGCTCGCTTACCATGCCGGTAATCTGGTAGGGAAAGTGTTCGACGCCGCTGCCAACGCGCAGCCACTCTATTGCTCGCGCCTCTGGTGTTACTACGTGGGCGGCTTTGAGCAGATTGAGTTCCGTATGCGGAAGCCGCTGCGTTGAAACCGGGAGGTGAGCGTGCGTGATGCTCGTGCGCTGCTAACGCTCGGGCGCTGGCTGGGGCCGTGGGCGAATGAGACCGCGCGCCCGGTTAACGTCACACGTGTGGCACGCCTGGTTGAGCGCGCGGGTTGTTCCCCGGTGAAGACGTGGGTGTATCGGCCGCAGGGCAAGATCGAGCGCGCTGTGCTGGTGTGCAGTGGCGTTCACTATGATGGTCCCTCTGACGTGCGGCTCGACCGTCTTTGTCGGATCATCGCCAGCTCGGGAGCGCTGGTCATGGCGCCTTTCTTTAGCGAGTTCATGCGCTTGCGTGTTGGGCCCGGGGTGGTCGATGAGGCGAGCGCGGCTTTTGGCGCGCTGCTGGAAGAACCCGAAGTGCGGGCCGGGATTCGGCCTGGCATTTTCAGTATCTCTTTTGGGTCGCTACCCGCGCTGCGGACCGCCGCCGCTTGGGGAGACGCATGCAGCGGGGTTGTGGCTTTCGGTGGGTTTGCCGATCCCGCCATCGCCATTGAGTTCGCGCTGACGGGGCGCGTTCAGGGCGCCGTGCTCACGGAGCGCGATCCTCTGAACCATTGTGTGGTGTACCTGACGCTTCTTCATGATCTGCCCCTTTCCATACAGCGTCGCGAACAGCTGGAGCGGGCGTGGTTGCTGTACGCGCGCCGCACGTGGGGTCGTCCACAGTTGCGTCGGGGTGATGGGCATCGTCAGGTGGCTCTGGCGGTTGCTGATGAGCTGGAGGTGGTGGACCGTCAGGTGTTCCTGATGGGCTGTGGTCTGGTGCCCGGCTCCGAGGAGCCCTGCATGGACGTGGTTCGACAGCGGGACCTGACCTGGATGGACCCACGCCCCGTTTTCAGTCAGCTGCGCGCTCCGGTCACCATCATTCACGGCGCCGACGACGATGTAATCCCGGTGATGCAGTCTGAGCTTCTCGAACAGGCTCTTCGCCCCCACGTGCCCGTTGCGCGGCACATTACCGGACTCTTCGGTCACACCGGTGGCGCCGATGAAGGCGTGCTGGGCGGAGCCAAATCCGCGTTGGCAGAGCTGACAACGATGACGGCCATGCTGTCCGCGCTGGCGCGACTCGGGCGGCGCGCGTGAAGGGAACGCAAGCCCTTCAGGGTGCGGGCGAGCAGGTAATCGGGCTGCCGTTGCCGGTGACGCCTTCGTAGGAGGCTCGACAGACGACCTGCGCGTCCAGAGCGGGATCTTCTCCGCAGCTGAACTCAAATCGGGCGATGCCGACGGTGTCTGTGGTCTCCTGCCCGATACCGGGTTGCGTCGTTCCCACGAGTCCGGCGAGATCACCGGCTGTGAGGTTGATGCACTGCATGCGAACCGCCGTCCCCTGGGGCGGCGGATTACGGTCCTGATCCAGCACTGACACCAGGATCTCAGTCGTCTGCGCGCCACCGCTCGTGAGCGAGGTGTCGCTCACGACCACGGTGACCTGCCACTCGACGGAATCATCGGCGCACGCAGACAGAAGGAGCGTACCTAACGCCAAAAACAGTACACGTGACACGTCAATCCTGAACGCGGGAAGTGACCGTGCAGCGCCTGACACGCGGTCGCGCTACTGCACGGTAGAACAACATATCGACCCGAGGAACTGGAGCGGAATCAGGGAGAGATCAACCCTGCTGTCCCCGAGAAGAGGGTCGACCGGCTGAACACATCGCGCCGAACGACAGTGGGCCGCACGTAACGCTCGCGGTTTGGCTCCGTCGTTTCGGGGGTAGAGGCAGGAGGGGTGCCGGTAGGCTGGATCGCGGGTGTTTCCATGTTCAATCCCGAAGCAAAGTGATGGTACAGGTCCTCGTACCATGCGAGTTTCATGCCAGTATGTCAGACTCACGTGGCAGCGTCGACCCGATGCGACGTGATTCCGTCGGCGTAGCGTGGTAGGACTCACGCCGAGGATTCCAACATGTCGTTTTCCGCTCCGATGGTAAAGGATCAAGGTACTCTTTGCCACTATTTGTCAGAGTGAAGACAAGAATTGTCACCCCGGATGTTCGGACTTGACCATGAACCACGAACGACGCGTTGTGGCACTATTGCGCGACCTTGTGGCCGGGGGAAGATATCCTCGGCATGCTGAAAGCCTCCTCTTTTCAGACATTTGCGAAGTTTCGTCCCGATACGCATTGCTGCCCTGGAGTCTGAACAGACTGTCGGCTTCCGACGTTCCCGACGCGATCCGGCTCCCGGCTGCCGCTGCTGCACACCTGGAACTGATTCGTGGAACCCTCTTGCTGCATGATCTGCGCGATGTCGTCGGCTGGCTCGCACAGGCAGGCATACGCTCGATCCCCATCAAGGGGGCGGCCCTGCTCGCCATGACGCCGGACGCCTCCGGCTGGCGCCACACAGAAGACATAGACCTTCTGGTCGAACCCGGCATGGTGCACGCCGCTGAAAAGCTGCTTCAGGAACGAAACCTGCCTCTGGTTCATCCCACGGGCGCTCTGCTCGTTGATGGTACACCCGCCGAGTTCGGGTATGTGTCGGATATGCACCACGTGTATCCCCGCCGTCTTCCGCGGGGTACCCCGGTCGAGCTTCACTCACGCCCACCCGAGTCCGACCTCCGCTGGGACGAACTCTGGGCGCACGCTGTCGAGGCAGCCATCGGCGTTCGCGTGCCCAGCCCACAACATCAACTCGAGATTCTGTCTCGCCATGTCTTCCGTCATCATTACGGGCAAGTGCCCATGGTCGCTCGGCATTGCGTGGATGTGAAGGCGATCCTGGAGACATCACCCCTTGAACGCCCGATGAGTCCGGATGTGCAGTTTAGTCTG
>JAGWVZ010000815.1 GCA_018970625.1 Myxococcales bacterium
GTCATCGTGGCTGCTGACGACGCCGTGTTCAGTATGCGCGAGGCAACGCTCGGTCTGGTGCCGGACCTTGGCGGCACCCGGGTCCTCAGCCAGGCCGTCGGCTACCACCGCGCCCTGGAGATTTGCGCCACCGGCAGACAGGTGCCCGCCGACGAGGCGCAGCGTCTCGGCTTCGTATCCCGCGTCGTGCCGAACGCGGAGTTGTCGGAAGCCGCCCACGCCGTGATCGAGGCTGTGTCAGCCGCTCCGTGGCGCTCCGCCACTGCCGTCAAGCGGCTGCTCCGGGATGCCCACATGCGGTCGGGGGCGGAGCAGTACCAGCGCGAGCGCGAGGCCCAGGCGCAGCAACTGCGCATGATCGTGGCAACGCTGACCGGGTCATCCTGATGGCACACACCTGGGAGGCCTACCGGGCGCTCACCCGCGATTCCTCGGTCACGAAGCGGCAGGTCAGCCGTGCGCTCGTCCGCCGGATCTTCAGCTACGCGCGCCCCTACCGACGACTCGTCATCGCCTTCCTCATCACCCTTGTCATCGGCTCCTTGTTGACGGTCGGACAACCGCTGCTCTTCCAATGGATCGTCGACGACGGCATCACCGCCGGTAGCGGCTCGGTCGTCACCCTCGGAGCGCTCGGGGTCGCGCTGCTCGCCATCGCCGACGCGGGGGTCGGCGTGATCGGTCGCTGGTACAGCTCGCGCATCGGCGAAGGTCTCATCTTCGACTTGCGCACGCAGGTGTTCGGACACGTGCAGCGGCAGTCGATCGCCTTCTTCACCCGGGCCCAGACCGGAGCCCTGGTCTCCCGGTTGAACAGTGACGTGATCGGAGCCCAGCAGGCCTTCACCTCGACGCTCGGCGGGGTCGTGGGCAACCTGATCAGCGCGACCGTCGTGCTCATCACGATGCTGATCCTCTCCTGGCAGATCACCCTGCTGTCGCTGGTACTGCTACCGCTGTTCCTGTTCCCCGCGCGATGGATGGGTCGGCGCCTGCAGCAGTTGACGCGCGAGCAGATGCAGGTGAACGCCGAGCTGAGCACCCAGATGACCGAACGCTTCAATGTGGCCGGTGCACTGCTGGTGAACCTCTTCGGTAGGTCGAGTGAAGAGGATGCGGCTTTCGGGGGGCGGGCCCGGCGGGTCCGGGACATCGGTATCCGGATCGCACTCGCCAACCGGTGGTTCTTCACAGCCCTTGCCCTGGTCGCCGCCCTCGCGACCGCCATCGCCTACGGCGTGGGCGGCAACCTCGTCGTGTCCGGCTCGTTGAGTCTGGGCACCCTCCTCGCCCTGATCGGGCTGTTGGCGCAGCTCTACGGGCCGCTGACCGCCCTATCGAACGTCAGGGTCGACGTGATGACCGCGCTCGTCAGCTTCGAGCGGGTGTTCGAGATCCTGGATCTCCCGCCGCTCGTACGTGATCCGGAGCAGCCGAAGCCCCTGCCCCCGGGTGGCCTGGACATCGCCCTTGAGGACGTCACATTCACCTACCCCAGCGCCGAGCAGGTCTCCCTCGCAAGTCTTGAATCGGTTGCGCGTCCGGAGACCCGCCAGGTCTCGGAGCCGGTGCTCCAAGGAGTGTCGTTCACGGTCCCCGCCGGGTCACTCGTCGCACTCGTCGGGCCGAGTGGTGCGGGGAAGACCACGATCACCGGACTCGTCCCCAGGTTGTACGACGTGTCGGGGGGATCGGTCCGCATCGGCGGCGTCGACGTACGCGACGTCCGGCTCGCGGATGTTCGCGACTCGGTCGGGATGGTGACGCAGGAAG
>JAGWVZ010000068.1 GCA_018970625.1 Myxococcales bacterium
CGCCTGAATCGGTCGTCTCGGACTCCTTCATGTCTTCCAGGCGCTGCAGCAGCTCCTGACCATCGCCATCGTTCGGGTTCAGCGTCAGCAGCAGATTGGCGACCATGGCCAGCGTATAGGGGTCATCGACCGTGCTCAGCTCGCCGCGCAGCCAGTTGGCTGCTGCCTGTACTTCGCTGCCGTCATAGCCCGAGTAGGCCAGCGCCCAGCCCACATACGCCGTCGCGCGCACATCGCTGTCCGTAAAGTTGTTGGTGGCACCCTCCTGAATGCCTTCGGGCGCAGCGCGGAATCGACCGTCAGATTCCTGCTGGCTGGCCAGCCACGTCTGCGTCCGTGCGATCATCGCCTCATCGACCGGGAAGACCTCGGCCATGTCGGTGAACTCGAAGAGACCATACGACGTCAGAATGCGATGCGCGGGATCCTGGCCAAACCACTCAAAGCCGCCTCCCTCGACCTCGAAGCTCACCAGCTTCTGGTACCCCTGCGCGATGTACTCGTTGGCCCGCATTTCCAGCTCGGGCGAAACCTGATCGGTATCGCGAAGGTACTGCGCGACGAGCACATTCGGATAGGTTGTCGACGAGGTCTGCTCAAAGCAACCATCGGGCATGCGGAGCAGCGAATCCAGCCCCTCCACCACCTGTGCGAACAGGCCGGGATACAGGTTCACCCGCAGGGCTGTCCCCCCTTCAATCGCGCCCTCGGGTATCGAAATGGTGCGCTCCACAACGCCCGTCAGACGGTCAGATTCCGAAATTCCGAATTCTTTTCCGTCAGGAAGAACCGTCACCACCCGACGCACGGCGTCGCTCTCTTCCGAACCAATCGCGGTCACCTGGAACGCGTGACGCCCGACATCGTTCACGGTTACCGGAAAATAATGAACGGTGACTTCGCCAGGCTGCAACTCCAGCGTCGCAGTGGCATCGCCAGCGAGCGTAAACCAGTCACCCGATGCTTCGGTATCGACCCGTAATTGAACAGTCTGAGCGGTTTCCAGGTAATTAAACAGGGCGATGGGAACATCGACGCTGTCGTTCTGTGTCAGCGTTGCCGGGAAATTGATGTCCGCAAAGAATGGCTGAAATACCCGAATTCCTCCAGTGCCCGAGCCAATTTGTCCATTGGCACTCGACGCCATCGAGGTCATGCGCCACGTGGTAATACTGTCTGCCATGGGGATGGTGATCGAGAAATTACCATTTTCGTCGGTAATAATATCGGGCTGCACCCAGAGTGTCTCAGGGAAATACTGACGAACGCGTGGATTGGCGTTGTCGTCTCCATCTTCCGTCGGGTCCGGAGGCCACGGACCTCCCCCACTGTCTTCCGCGGTCGCGGCATCTGCACCATCCCACGGGCCACCACCCGAGTTCCAGTCGGGCTCCATCGCCTCGGGCACCAGGTCGTACTCATAATACTCCCGGACGGCGTCATCGTCTGTGCCAGAAACCTCATCGGGTCCTGAGCTACGCAGCTGCAGGGAGCTGACGTACCGACCGTCCCAACTCTGAACCGTCAACGTCATGCCGCGACCCCAGATGTCCACCAGCGGTCCGGCAGCGTCCACAAACGTCTGCATACGGTCAGCATCTGACCAGAATTCAGAATAGTCGGACCACGTGGATACCTCGGCATCAAACGCTGTCCGGAGCTGCTCGCCCAGCTGCTGCGCCTGGTTGCGGAAGGCATTGTGAGCGTACGAAACGGCGGTCTCGTCTGCCACCACCAGCGAACCGCTGCTGGCATATCCATACCCCGTCAGGTCGGTCGACGCGAACACCACGTTGGCGGCGACCTCGCGCTCCTGCTCCTCCAGATTCCCGGGTGACACCACATCCTGAACGCCCCAGCCATACAGATTATAGGCCGGCTCCAGCAATTCGCTCTCCAGCTCAAAGTACACGCGCTCCAGACCCGGGCGCATGTCCTGCAATGCAAAAACGGCCTCATCCACGACAGTCAGACCAACCGCCGACTGCACACCATTCCCTTCCGTATCGCGCACCTGAATCTCGATGGTCGCCTCTTCGCCCGGACGGTATTCCTCGCGGTCCGTCTCATAACGCACCGTCAAATCGCCCGTACCATCGACGTAAATGGCGCGGGTGCCTCGTACAATTCGAGCGTCAGTCGTAATGACATACCCGTGAATCTCCAGCGCACCCGTCAAATCTGACGATAAATCCAGCGTATAACCCGCTTCGCCATCCACCACATCGACAGTCTCGGTGAGCAACGTCTGACCATCGCGAATCACGTCCACAAACATGCGATGCGCGCCCGCATTGGTGCGAAACGTCAGCTCGGCGCTCTCACCAACCGCATACACCGACCGGTCAGGCAGAACAGCCACCGCCTGCCGTTCTTCGGCACCCAGCGTGGTCTCGTATTCCACCACATTACCCAACCCGGTCGTCGTCTCGAGCCGAACAAGCCAGCTCATGGTCTCATCGAGTGGTACTTCGACCTCGGCAAAACCCAGGTCATCGGTCGCAAAAGAAACCGACTCTCCATTCACCACCAGACGATTTTCGGCCGTTACCGGCTCACCCGAAGGCGTACGTGTCAGCACATAGAAGGTATTGACCTGCCCAGGAATCAGATCGCTCCCCGGCAACACCGTCTGCACCACCTCGGCGCGCGCTACCACCAGATTTCGCGTGAGGGTTTCGGTATGCCCGGTCGCATCGGTGACCAGCAAATCCACCCGAACAAATGCGTTGCCATCGTTCAGCTCCTGGCCGACCAGAAACGATGGAATCGGGATTTCGGCCCGACCCAGACCATTTTCATCCAGCTCTACCTCGAATGCCGGCAGCGGATTAAACCCGACGTCAAACGTATAGGGCTCGACCCGCACCGTCGCACCCGCCACGGGTTGCCCAAAGAAATATTGCGCGTCAATATCGACCAGAGCCGTATCTCCCGGGCGATACCACGAGCGGTCGGGTTGAACCGTCACGCCGAACTTCGGCAGCGAATACGGCTCGACCCGCACCGAACGCGTGGTCGTGACACCATCCACAATCGCGTTTACCTGCCAGGTTCCCTCGTTCAGCTCCGACGCCAGTGGAATCTCCAGCGACGCCACGCCGTACGCGTCCGTTACCGCGATATTGCGAAACACACGATTGCCGCGTGCATCCTGCACCTCGAACGTCACCTCCCGGTCGGCTGCCGGACGCAGCGATGGCCGGTTCAGGGCCAGCGTTCGCACATGAATGCGCTGGCCAGGCTGATAGACCGGCTTATCGGTCGTCACCAGTACCCGCTGTTCACGCGTAAAGCGAACGTCTGTCTGCACCTGCTCGGTGTTGTCACCCACCGCCATCAGCGCCACCATCCGCGAGGAACCCAGCGCATCGGGGCCGATCTCAATCGGTGCGGTCATCACGCCGAATGCGTCGGTCGAGCCGCTGAACAGGGCGGTGCGTGACTCGTCGTCGTTGACCAGCTCGAGCGAGATCGCCTGACCCACCAGCGGCGTGCCGGCAGAGTCACGTGCGACCACACGAACATGCGACTGTGTGTCCGCGTACAGCTCGGTCGGCGCAATCAGGGTGACGTCGTACTTTCGGAGCGCCTCATAAAACGAGCGCCGCCCGCGCACACGCGAATCTCCGCCCTGCACCTCCCACGCGATCACATGCCCGCCCATGACACCACTGGTCGCGCTGCCAACAAACCCCGGATCCCAGCCAGGCAACGCAACGCGGGCGTTCACCAGCGGTGAAGCCCCGCTTACGGTAGTCTCGCCACGTGCGACTTCGGTGCCCGCATCATCCAGAATGCGGACGCGAGCGACCAGGGAGTCCAGACGGCCCGCCGTCACCGAGACAGGAAGCAACACCTGAATGCCCGTGATCGTGCGTTCTGCCACGATAGCCGACTCATTCAGGGAAAGGCGACCGTCGGTCGTGACGTCGCCGGGCACATCCGTTCCAGGCCCCGGCTCATCGGAGCCCAGCGAGTCGTCCTTGCAGGCCGCCATCAGAATCAGAAGAGCCAGAGGGATACGATAAGGCAACGGGGTCGGTTCGCGTACAGGCATGACACACTCCAGACTAACGCAGAAAAAACGATGCGGGCTCTCCCCCTGCATACCCATATCCACGAATCGTGCCATCCTGAGCAGTGCATTTCCGTATTCAAGCCAGAATACACCGGGAGTGACGCACCTGCTGACCACCCGCGGTCCCGCACGTCCATCAGGCGCAGCCCTGAAAAAACCGCTTTGCAGGGCGTTGCGAACCCGGGCGGCGGCGACACCGTCCACGTTCGGAGTGGCAAAGGCCCCTACGGCGTCGCATCGGGCGGCAGCGGCAGCACAACCTGCTGCAGACCACCCGGGCCGCGGCGGAGCGTCGTCACGGAGTGAACGCCGTTGGCGACCAGATACCGGCGGCCTTCGTCAAAGCCAGCGCCCACGTCAAACGCACGATGGCTGTCATCGCCGAAACAGAAGCCAATGCCGCGCGACCGGGCAGCCTCGATCAACCATGGCGCCGGGTACGGTCGGCCCAGCCCCTTCCGATAACCAGCGGTGTTCAGGTCCAGAATGCCACCGTTCGCGGCGATACGGTCGAGCGCATATCCAGCGGCGTCGCGAACCGACGACCAGTCTTCGAATCGAGTGGTCTGAGCGTGGCGGCAAATCAGGTCCAGGTGACCCACCACCTCGGGTTTGAGCGCATCGACCATGGTAGCCACGGTCTCGTAATAAGCGACCGCGAGTTTTTCGAGGCTTCCTGCCTGCGCAATCGCCGCATCCAGCTGATCCAGCGCGCCATCGATCTGAAACTCAAACACATGATGGACCGAACCAACGCAATAGTCGAAGCGGTGTTTTTCGCGCAACCCCAGCATCTGATCGACATAATGCGCGGTCGCCACCACCTCACACTCGAAGCCGCGCAATACGTGTAACCGATCCGAAAACACCTCGGCCAAACGGAACAGCTCGACCGCGTATGCATCAAAATTCTGCTTGAGACGATCGACGTCCCAGCCCAGACGCACCTCTTCGGGATACAGGAAGCGCTCTTCGTAACGCGGCGCGTGCTCCGTTACGCCAAAGACCGAAAATCCACGCTCGACCGCCGCCTGCAGAATCGACTCCAGCGTCCCCTCGGCATGATCACAGAACTCGCCGCTGTGACCGCCATGCAACGACACCTTCCACGCCTCACCACCAGTCCACGACTCAGCTACCATAACCAACCACACGAACGAGAAACCCAATACCCGCCTCCCTACACCGCTCCCCGAATCACGTCGACCCTCGCGTCGGGACCCGCTGGCGAACCGACCGTAAATCCCGTACCAGACCACTCTTTCTGCGGACCTGCCACGATAGAGCTCCCGAACGCAGCGCACCCGACAATCACGCGATTGTAAAAGCCGGACTTGATTTGCATCGTCAGGTGTCTAGCATGCCCGGGTGGCGTGGAACCTACCCGGAAATCTGTATGAGTGCTCCCATTGAGCCCGAAGTCATTGTGGATGCGGACACCGTTCGCGCGACGGCGGCATCGGCGCCGGCACCCAATGAGCAATCCGTACTGAAGAAGGCTCGGCGGCTGTTTGGTCGATTGCCTTTCGTGAGAGACGTGGTCGCGTCGTGGTACGCCACCCTCGATCCCAACACACCCACCAGCGCCAAAATGGTCCTGGCCGCGGCGATCGCCTACTTTGTGATGCCGCTGGACCTGATCCCCGACTTTATTGTCGGCATCGGCTTCACCGATGACGCGGCGGCGATCGCGCTGGCCATCAAAACACTGTCCGGCATCGTGAACCGCAGCCACTACAATCGTGCCGACGAAGTGCTCGGCCAGCTGCCCGCCGCCCCGCGGAACGTCGTGGACCTCGACGACGACAAGTCCAGCCGCTGACCCGGCTGTGACCTAACCGCCCACGTGCTGCGCCAGCCAACGATGCGCGGCAAAGGACGGCGCCACCCGTTCATACACAAAGTCCACAAACGTCGCGTCTTCCAGCTCAGCCGGCGGCTCGGCCTCGAAGGCGGTCATCCACATACCTTCATGCAACAGTAACGCCGCGTTCGGGTGACTGGCATCGGTGCCTGCCGGGGGGCGCTTGAATTTGCTGCCATGGATCGCCATGCCAGCCGCTCGAACAGGCTCCAGAGCGCTTTGCAGGGCGGCACCCACAACGGGGTCGGCGCAGGCCTGCCGGTAGCGTGCGAGCCCATCGCGATCAAAGATATAGGTTCCCGAACCAATAATGACCTTGTCGACCTCGATGTGGACGTAAATACCGGGCGATGCATTCTTGTTCTCGCCCTCCCAGAGATAAAATCCCAGATGGGTCTTGAACGGGTCCTTGTTCTTGCTGAACCGGGTATCGCGGTGCAGCCGGAAGATCGAGCGATCCGTGCGAGGGTCAGCCACGATCGCGGGAAGGTCATCACGCAGTCGATCACCCAGGGCGGTCACAAAGGCGCGGGAGGGTGCGAGGCAGAAACGCTCGAATTGTCCGCGGTGCGCCTCGAAGAACGGCCGGGTATTGTTGAGCGAGAGGTCAGCCAGAAAGTCGAGCGCTTCGAGTGGAAAGCCGTTGAAGGCGGGGTCGGCGGTCATGAGGAAGCTCCAGCGTGTTGGGTGGAACGCCCTGTACAGGAATCCCCGCCGCCCTGCCAACGGACCTTGGCAGTGAGCCGCAGAATGTACTAGCAGCGTGGCGCGCCTGTCGCTTCTGGTCTGTCCATCGTTTTCCTTCACCCCACGCCGGTCATGATTCATCCGTTCCGTGCCTTTCGTCCTTCGCAATCGATTGTGGCCGAGGTGGTTTGTCCTCCGTACGATGTCATCGATACGGCCGAGGCACGCGCCCTGGCGCAGGGCAAGGCGTTGAGCTTTTTGCGGGTCATTCGGCCCGAGATCGACCTTCCCGAAGGGACCGACGAGCACGCCGACGCGGTGTATGCGGGTGGCGCAAAGCGTCTGCAGGCGTTGCTGAGTACAGAAGGATTCGTGTGGGACGCACAACCTTCACTCTACGTGTATCGGCTCGCCACACCGACCCGTTCGCAGACGGGTATTTTTGCGTGTGTCTCCGTGGACGATTACGACGCAGGGCGTATTGTTCGGCATGAGAATACGCGGCAGGACAAAGAGGACGATCGCACGTGGCATATTCTCGAGCAGCGAGCGCACGCCGAGCCGGTGATGCTGACCTACCGCGACGTGGACGCGGTGAGCGAGCTGGTCGCGGCTGCCATGAAAGGTGAGCCGACCTTGCACGTGCAGGTCGGCGATGTGGCACACACGCTCTGGGCGATTGCGAACGTCGCCGCCATGCAGCAGGCATTTGCGGCAGTCGACCGGCTCTACGTCGCCGACGGCCACCATCGCTGCAAGGCGTCGAGCCGTGCGGCTGGCGAGCTGCGGGGTACCGCGGGCCACGCGCCGGGGGTCGATGTGTTTCCGGCTGTCGTGTTCCCCATGAGCGAAATGGCGATCATGCCGTACAACCGCATTCTTCGCACCCTCCCTTGCAGCAGGGCCGAGCTCGCAAAAGGCATTGATTTCGCCCTCGGCGGATTGTCGTGGGACCCGTCTCCGTCGCCTGAAAAGCCGGGGCACGTCTCCATGTATCTGGGGCGCGAGCTGGGCTGGCACGGCTTTGTTCTACCCAAAACGCAGCGCGAGACGGTCGCCGATCAGCTCGACGTGGCGCGTCTGTCGGAGTTTGTGCTTGAGCCAATGCTCGGTATTACCGACGCCCGCACCAACCAGAACATCGGCTTTGTGGGCGGCATTCGCGGCACCGCAGAGCTGGAACGGCTGGTAGACGAAGGTCACGCGCAGGTGGCCTTCTCCATGTATCCGACGTCGATCGCCGAGCTGATGGATGTCTCGGATGCAGCGCTGCTGATGCCCCCGAAATCGACCTGGTTTGAGCCGAAATTATTATCGGGTCTGCTGGTGCATTTCTTTCAGGAGCAGGAATAACGCATGAGCGCCAGCGGACGGACACATAATTTCTCTGCCGGTCCAAGTGCCCTGCCATTATCGGTGCTGCAGGAAGCGCGCGAAGAAATGCTTGTCTATCGAGACCTTGGCGCTTCGATCATGGAGGTGAGTCACCGTTCCCGGCAATACCTTGACATTGAAGCGAGCGCACGACGCTCCATGCGCGAATTACTGGGTATTGGCGACGAGTGGCATATTCTGTTTCTGCAGGGCGGTGCCTCTCTTCAATTTTATCAGGTGGCTCTGAATTTTCTGGGTGCAGAAAAAAAGGCCGGTTATCTGGTGACAGGACAATGGGCCGAAAATGCCTTTGTTGAAGCCGCACGGGTTGGCCAAGCCTACGAGGTGGCATCCAGCAAGGCATCCGCGTTCGATCATATCCCCGACCAGGAATCGTGGCAGTGGCAGCCCGACTCTTCCTGGCTGCACTACACATCCAACAATACCATTTACGGTACGCAGTTTCACAGCGAGCCGGTTGTCAACGCACCCCTGGTCTGTGACGCCTCCAGTGATTTCCTGAGCCGCCCCCTGCAGATGAGTCGCTATGGACTGATTTACGCGGGCGCACAGAAAAATCTGGGGCCCGCCGGAGTCACCATCGTGCTGATCCATCGTGATTTTCTTGCGACGCGATCACCCGGCCTGCCCACGATGCTGGACTATGGAACGCACGCAAAAGACCTCTTCAACACGCCTCCGGTATTTGCCATTTATCTGGTCGAAAAAGTGCTGCGTCACCTGCTGGCCACCGGCGGAGTGCCCGGTGCGCTGCAACGAAATACCCGCAAGGCGCAGTCTCTCTACGCCGAAATTGACCGCACAGGTTTCTGGCGGGGAACGGCGCACGCCGGCTCTCGCTCCGCTATGAATGTCTGTTATCGCATTCATAACCCCGCTCTCGAAGACACGTTTATTCGCGAAGCCGAGGCGCAGGGGCTTACGGGCCTCAAGGGATACCGCACCGTGGGCGGCATGAGGGCTTCGCTTTACAACGCGGTCACGCAGGAATCTGTCGATGCGCTGGTAAGCTTCATGCGCGACTTTGAAACACGCTTCGGTTGAACGCGACGGGCGGCTGCATGCTCAACGATGAACAGCTCGATCAGCTTGCCGCACACCATTTTGTGCAGGGCAGCGGATTTTCGGACGCTGCCACGCTGAATCGGGCGCGGGGCGAGCTTCGGGAGCTGCTGCAAGCACAGCGCCTGCGCCCGGCTGCAGTCAGTCGGGGTGAAGCCCGTCGCGTTGACGCGACCGAGCGCTCCGACCTCATCGCGTGGATCGATCCGTCCGACGCGACGCCCGCCCTGAACGTACTGCATGGTGTTTTTCAGTCCCTGCAGTCGCAGCTGAATGAAGGGCTGTTTCTGGGGCTGCGCTCGTTCGAGCTTCAGGCGGCGGTGTATCCGGGCGGCGGTGCACATTACCGGCGGCACGTGGATGCCTTTCCCGGTAGCGAAAACCGGATCGTGACGGCGATTGTGTACCTGAACCCGGACTGGAGGCCCGAAGACGGCGGCGAGCTGCTGGCCTGGGCGCCAGACATCACCACCGTGGCACCCGGGCTGGGCCGGTGGGTCGTTTTTTTGAGCGACCGCATTGAGCACGAGGTACAGCCGTCATTCGCCGAGCGCTGGGCGCTGACCGCATGGTTCAGACGCACACCGCCAGGCGTTGCCGCCGCCCTGTGACGTGTCCGGCTCGCCTGCTCGGCTAAACCGGGGCAGGGTGCAGGGCATTCGCTGGTTGCACGCTGGGCAGCAACCTCATAAAAGCACGACGCATGCGTTGCTCTCTCGCCGGCGTGAACCTTCGTGTCTTCTTCCGCTCCTGAAACTCCTCGCGTCGTGTTGTGGTATCAGACCTATTGCGCCGCCGTGGCCGCGCTGTGGGCGACCGCAACCCTGCTGTCTGTTGGGCTGGTTGTGAGCTCGCGCCGGGTCGCCGAGGCCTGGTCCATGGACCCGGTCGCCGGGCTGCTCTTCTCACTGACGCTGCTGTTCGTGATGCTCTTTCTGACGGCGGTCCACATTGCCGGTCATCGAACGGCCCAGGTAGCCGGTACGTGGAACATTCATGCCGTTGTGCTCGGACTTGACCTGACAACGCTATTTTTATGGCCAGCAGCCCTTCCACTGCTCTGGTTCTGGCTAAAACCAGAGACGCGAGCGTGGTATCTGGCCGGAATACCAGCGCCACCGGTGGCCGCGACGGCCCAGCCCACGGCACCTGTGCTCGAGCAAACCGCTGCGCCAGTGGCCGCGCCACCGGTCGATCATCGCAAACTACCCTCTATCAAACAGCGGCTACGATGACGACCGATCCCTTGTTATTGCATCATTTGCAGAGGCGGGGTGTGGTGATTCACGCGCCTGAATCGGTCACGATCGAAGGCGTTCAACCGGAGCGCATTGAAGCGGGGGTCGAGATTTTTCCGGGCGTGAACCTGCGTGGCGCAGACACGCTGCTGGGTGCCGGCACGCGTCTGGGACGCGCGGGTGGTGGCTGGTTCGAGAATGTTCGCGCAGGGCGTGGGGTGGATTTATATGGGGGTTATTTTCAGGACTGTGTGTTTCTCGACGGTGTAACCATGCGCGGACAATCCGAGGTCCGCGGCGGCACCCTGCTCGAGGAAGAATGTGAGGCCGCACACCATGTGGGCTATAAAATGACCATCCAGCTGCCCTGGGTGGTGGCCGGAAGCCTCGTGAATTTCTGCGACGCGCTGGTCAGCGGCGGCACCAGCCGCAAAGACCACAGCGAAATTGGTTCCACGCTCGCATTGTATAATTATACCCCGTGGGGCGATAAGTTTGCGTCTCTCTTCGGTGATGTGCCGAACGGGGTCTTCTGCCGCCAGAGACGTATCTTTATCGGCGGTCAAACCCAGATTGTCAGCCCCGTACACATGGGGTTTGGCAGCGTGCTGGCCGCGGGCAGCTCACTGCGTCGCTCCGTTGCCGAAAACCGGCTGGTTTCCTTTGCAGCGGCCGAGTTTGACATGCCCTTTGATGGTGTCCGCTATGGGGCTCTGACTCCCAAATTCGAGTTGACGTGCCGGTATATCGGCAACCTGCATGCGCTGCTGACCTTTTACACGCTGGTTCGTCTGCCCTCTACGGACAACGACTTCGAAACAGCTCTCTACAACGCGGCGATACAACAGATCACCCAGGGC
>JAGWVZ010000069.1 GCA_018970625.1 Myxococcales bacterium
CACCGGCATGTTCACCTACGACCAGCTCGGTTTCAACTGGCTGGCCAATCGCGAAACCAACGAGATTGTGCCGGGTTACGTCAGCTTCGGCTACGACGTGCGCGCGCAGTCTGCCCGCATCGGTGCTCCGTCGATCACCTTCACCAACGCTGGGGAGGTCGAAGCCGCGCTGCCCGAGCGCGAGCTGTTCCTCATGCAGTTGCAGCCTTATCTGACGGTTTCGCCGCACGAATCCATCGACATCTATGGTACCTGGAACGCGGGACGTGGCACCTTTCAGGATGGCGAAGCCTGCTGGACCCCCTACCCGGGCATGAGCTGTTTTGAGGCCATGGCGATTGTGCGACCGCACGAGAAAGCACCGCTGGTGCGAGTCGGCATGATTCAGCCAAGCATTGGCATTCGTCACGACGACCACACGATGTTGCTCCGTCAGGACGCCTCGCGAGAACGCCTGCCCATTATTCCCGCAAATTACGCCGAGCTGGGCGGCGAGCTCACCTACAAGCCTGTGTACTGGTTCACGGCCGATGCTGGCGTGTACTGGGCCAATAACCTCTCAGAGTCCGTGGGTGACACGACTCGCGTGCAGGACGACGACGTCGCGTATTCGGGTCGCGTCACCTTTGCTCCCATCTTTGGACGACAGCGCAACCTGCGCTTTTCGACCCTGATGGGCGCATCCACGTACGGCGCCGGCGACTTCCGAATGGACAACCTGTTCGCGGGCTTTGGCTGGCTGAACCGCGGCTCGCTCATCCTCGAATCTGCGTTCCTGCATTATTACGGAGGAACGACGCCCAGCGGTCGCAACCTGTCGCTCATGACCAATGTGCAGATCGCGCCCTGGTTTATTCTGACCGGCCGCGTCGAGCAGGCGCACGCCGAGCGAGACGACGAGTCGTTCGACAACCTCTCGTTCGCCGGCGGTTTCCAGTTCTTCCCGCTGCCGTTCTTCGAGATCCGACCCGAGTACCGTCATACCACCACCGATCGGTACCGCACGGGTCAGTACACCATCCAACTGCACGCGTTCTTCTGAGCGCGTTGCGTAGTGTCATGCCTGCCGGGCTTCGCAGGGCGTTACACGAACCTGCCTGATGCGGCCTTGCTAGCATTGGCCTTGTGCGTGACGTTTCCTTAAGCGGCTGTCATGCTCAGCGGTTAGCCGCTGCCGCCGCCGCCCGCGCTCGGCTGCGGTTGAGCCACCAGACACCGGCGATCGTAATGCCTCCGCCAACCAGCGAAATCGGCGGTGGAGTGGTGCCGAACCACAACCACGCGGTGAAGAGCGTGACGATCGGCGAGCCATACAGGAACATCATGGTCCGCGACGCGCCCAGCTCATGAACGGCGTAGTTCCATAGCAGGTAAGCGATCGCCGCCGGAAAAACACCAATGAACACGATGGCTTGAATGGCGGTCCACGTGGCCGTTTGCCACTCGGCTGCAGCGAGCGGCGCGAAGTAGATCATGGGCAGTGTGCCGAACACAATCGTCCAGGTCGTGACGGAGCGCACGCCGTAACGGGCTGCCAGCGGGCGCTGAAAGAGGAAGTACGTCGCGGTGCCGATGGCGCTCATGAGAATGGCGCCGGCCGCCAGCGTGAACTCAATCGTGCGCCCCTGCCCCACGATAAGCAGCAGAGTGCCGGCAAACGCGATCGAGATGCCCAGCACCATGTCCCAGCGCAGGCGTTCAATGCCGGCCACATGGGCAAAGACGGCGGTGAACACCGGTGCGGTCTGAATCAGCAGCGCGGTGGTGCCGGGCGGAACCGTCTGCTGCCCAAAATTCAGGCACAGGTGGTAAACGGTGATGCCAATGAGCGCGAGGCCAGCGGTGCGAGGCCAGTCTTCGCGCTTTGGAAACGGCACGGGCGAGATCACTGCCGCGGTCAGCAGCACAATGGAAGCGGTCGTGAACCGCAAAAGGGCCAGCGGACCAGGCGAGAACGAATCCAGCGCCACCCGTATGCCGGTAAACGACGAGCCCCAGAACAGGATGGTCAGGGCAACAGCGAGGGCGGGGCGAAGCGGCATGACGAGGTCCGGGTAGCGGGCTCGATGCCCGTAGCACATTTCGCCCTGAAAACCATGCTGAAGAGGGAAAACGCAACGCGATCATCTGAACACTTGCGCAGCTTGTGCTGCCGAGTTATCGGAGCGCGGTGTGGTGATGCCTGAGGAGTGCGATGTCGGGTTCGGAGCATAGTCTGGAAGAATACGTACGGCGCATGCAGCGGTCGTCGCGGAATGGCCCCTGCATAACGCGGGTAGAGCGCATGGCGGCTACGCAGGGCGCGTATTCGGACTACCCGTCGCACATCCATGCCAGTATTCGACAGGCCTTGCAGCGGCGTGGTGTTCAGCAGCCATACGCGCACCAGGTAGAGGCGTGGCAGGCGATCGCTGCGGGGGCGCATGTGGCGGTGGTCAGCCCCACAGCGTCGGGCAAATCGCTGTGTTATCATGTGCCTGTGCTGAACATGCTGGCGACGGAGCGCGACGGCTCGGCGCTGTACCTGTACCCCACCAAGGCGCTCAGCCAGGACCAGTGCGCCGAGCTCAATCAGCTGCTTGACGGCGCCGGTCTGGACCAGCTGGCTCATGTGTACGATGGCGACACGCCGGCCGACATTCGGCGGAAAGTGCGGGAAGGTGCGCGGCTTGTGGTGACGAACCCGGACATGCTGCACGCGTCGATTCTGGCGCACCACGACAAGTGGCGCACGCTGTTCTCGACGCTTCGTTACATTGTCATCGACGAAATGCACATGTACCGGGGCGTTTTTGGCAGCCACGTGGCCAACGTCATTCGCCGCCTCCGGCGGGTGTGCCGGCACTACGGTGCTTCACCGCAGGTGGTCCTGACCTCGGCTACGCTGGCCAATCCATCCGAGCTGGGCCAGAGGCTGGTAGGCGACCCGGTGGTACTGGTGCAGGGCACCACCGCGCCACGCGGCGAGCGCATGGTCATGCTCTACAATCCCCCCATCATGGACAAGGAGCTGGAGCGCCGGCAGTCGCCCGGGTCGGCGGCGTCTTTCCTGACCCTGCCGCTCCTCGAAGACGGGCACCATGTGATCGTCTTTGCGCGGTCGCGGCAGGGCGTCGAAGTGCTGACGCGACGCATGAAAGAGCAGGCGGTAAAGCGGCGGCTGCCGCGGCTGGTCGATCGCATCTCAGGCTATCGTGGCGGATACCTCCCCGAGGCTCGCCGTCGCATCGAGCGCGGCCTGCGTGATGGTGAGATTCAGGCGGTGATCTCGACGAACGCGCTCGAGCTGGGCATCGACATCGGCAGCCTCGATGTCTGCGTGATGGCTGGTTATCCGGGAACCATCGCCTCGTTCTGGCAACAGGCCGGACGGGCAGGGCGGCGGTCGGGTTCAGCGCTGGTGGTGCTGGTCGCCGGTGACGATCCGGTCGATCAGTTTCTGGTGCATCACCCCGACTACTTCTTCAAAGCTACGCCGGAGCACGGCCGCATTGACCCTGACAACCTGCGGATTGTCAGCGAACACCTCAAATGTGCCGCTTTTGAGATTCCTTTCCGGTTCGATGAGGCATTTTTGCCTCTGGATGTGCCTTCGACACAGGAGATACTCGCTTATCTCTCTGAAGAGGCCGGCATCCTGCAACCCGCTGACGGCGTCTGGAACTGGGCCGCCGATGGCTATCCGGCGTCCACATTCGGGTTGCGCGCGCTCAACGACGAGAACTTTGTCATTGTCGATACCACTGGTGAGCAGCCCGATATTCTGGGCGAAATCGACTATGAGTCGGCTCACCTGACCGTGTACGAGCAGGCCATCTATCAGCACGACGCGACGCTCTATGAAGTCCATCGTCTGGACTACCACGAGCGCAAAGCCTACGTGCGCCGCGCCGACGTCGATTACTTCACTCAGGCCATTGATCAGACCCGTGTGTTTGTGCTCGACATCGGCGACGAGGTGTCGCTGAGCCATGGCTGGGGAGAGGTGCGTGTGACCACGCGCATCGCCGGTTACAAAAAGATTCGATTCAAAACGTGGGAGAATATTGGCTACGGAGAGATCCAGCTGCCCGACCTTGAGCTGCACACCACCAGCTTCTGGTCGGTCTTCCGTACCGACAGGCTGCGCTCGCTTGGTCTGGAGCCGCGCATGGAAGAAGACGCGCTGCTGGGCATTAGCAAGGCCATGCATACGGTCGCTGTCGTGCAGCTGATGTGCGCGCCGGGCGATCTCAAGGTCACCCTGCAGAGCCGATTCGACGCTGCGCCCGTCACGGTAGCGCCGCTGGCGCCAGCGCCGGGTGATTCGCAGGTGCAGCGCGGTACGCTGCAGGGGGCCGAAGGTGGCGAGCAGGCGCTGGGGGCCGTTGGATTACTGTCTGAGCCGGCTGTGTTCCTTTATGATGCCCATCCCGGCGGCGTCGGGTTCGCCGAAAAACTCTGGGAGCTGCAGCAGGAGCTGATTCGTGACACCCACTCGCTCATCGCTGACTGCCCGTGTACTCATGGTTGTCCGTCGTGTGTAGGCCCGCCTGTGGGTGAAAATCTGCATGTGAAGGCCATCGCACTGAAGGTGCTCGAGCGCTTTTTGCCGGTTTGAAGCCCCAGCCTGCTCACCTCTGGGCAAAGAATGTTCTGGCGTAGTGCAATTCCAGAAGGACGTGCGGCTCGCGTTCTGAGGGTGAACCCTCGAAGGAGTGACGTGCCCCCGGCCCATTGACTCGCACCTTTGCGTTGCCCGCGGTGGGCGCCGTCTAGAGTGCAAACTTCAGGCGCGGGTCTCGACTGAGCATGGCAGCAAGGTGCTGCGAGCCGGTCAGGCCGGTCTGCACCTGCGCGAACAGGTTCCATGCGTCCGTCCAGAACGCGAGTCGATCGTACGGGAGGGCGTCGAACACCTCGGTCGTCTCGGTGAGGACGGCCGTCAGGGTGGCGGTAAAGAAGGCGCCCCAGGCCTGTTGAATCGCCAGACGCTCCCAGCGAGACCGCTTTTGCAGTTCGTGACGCAGGTGCTCGATGTGAAAACCGAGATGATACGCCTGATCGGCCAGAATCTCCTCGAGCATGCGCCGCGTCATGGGGTCATCTACGCTGTTTGCCAGTACCCGAAAGAAGGGCATCGACGCCATCTCGGCCGAGAGCAGAATCATGAGCTCGCGTACCCAGTCAAAGCGGCGCCGAAAACGGCGAAAGCCAAAATCAATCAGGTACCTGCGCGCAGGTTCCGAACCGGCCGCCCACAGCCACTTCATCAGCAGCTCGGCGTGAACGTTCTTCTCCTGCACGTACAGATCAATGCACTCGGCATACTCCGGCGAGCAAGACTGCCGCACCTTGCTTCGCAGGTCGATGCCCGATGACGTCAGACCGCGCTGAAAGATGCGCATTGTGGCAATCACGGGCTCTCGAATCTCTTCGCGCAGGCGCACGCCCTGTTCCCAGGGGATGTGCCGCTCCCGACGAACGGAGCTGCGGAAGTGATTGAGCCATTGCATGGTTCCCATGTCGTTCCTCTTGCAGTTTCTGGCTCGCTGCCAAACGCTGCGTTGGCTCAGAAAAGTCCCCCCGTGTCTAATGGTTCAGCCCCGTAAACGCAATCAGCCGCCAATGGCAGTCGATCATTTGGCGAAGCAGCGGTGTCTTGTGCAAGCCCACGTGGTCCTGTGTCTGGTCGTGGTTTTGCTGATGGTGGCCTGTGTGCCGGCGCCGCCAGACGTGCCACCATCGCGCCGCGAGCCGGTCGTCGAACCGGATGCATTTATTGTGGAGGACGACCGTCCGTTCGTGCTGGATGTGCGAGGTGTCCCTTTTGAGCATGAGCAGGTTCGACTGAGCTCGGGCCAGTTTGTGTTTGCCCCTCAGCCGAGGCTCTGGCGCGCATGGATGCAGGGCGCAGGTCTTGGCTGGGGAGCCTATCAACTGGCGCAAGTCACCGTGGCAGGGGTAGAGCACTCCATGGTGACGGTGGGTGATGCTGAGCCGTCGCGGTTCCCAAACTCGGCGCTGATTGCGTTGAGTGACGAGCCACAGCTGGCGACGGGCGATGTCGTGCTCGCGCCGCGCGAGGGCGCGATGGTCCCGGCAGCGGTGGGCTCACTACGGGACACACAGGTCGTGCTCTACGACCTGCGTGAGTCGGTGAACCCTGGAGAAGAGGAGTTTCAGGCGTTGCCGATGCATGTGCTGCCGATAGAGCAGGGTGGGGCAGGTTGCCTGATGTTGTGCGCGGGTGAGCGGTCGACAGGGCTCTATCAGCTGCTGCAGCGAGGGACGCAGACCCTGCTCGCTCTGGATGGCCAGCGCGCTCCGGTGGTGCTTTCGCCGGAGAACTGCGCGGCGCTACCACCCGAACCGCTGGTGCAGCGCGGCCAGAATGTGTTCGCGTTTCTCTACGGCGGCTTGCGACAGGTTCAAGTGGTGGAGATCGACGCGATGACCGGACGCGCGCTCGTGCGGTTCGATCTGGCGGGCCGCACGCAGGACGTCCATGCTCCGCTCATGACGCTGGTGCAGGGCGAGCCTCCCTTCGGCAATCTGCTACCGGTGCCGCCTCCGTGATAACACGCGCAGCGGCGCAGGCCGTTCGATCCGGTGTGAGCCGACGATGAAGGGGCTGATGAACAAGGGCTTAATTCACGCCCTTGCGCCTTATTTTCATAAGACGGAATGTAAAATTCGCTAATTAACCATGTCAGACGCAGAGAATAACCAGGCGACGTACTCGTCGATGGACGCCTCGTTTGGTAGCTCGCCGTCGAGAATCGCCTCGCGAACCCGCGTCATGGCGAGCCCGATCTCTTTTCCTCGCAGACCACGAGCCATCATGGCGTCACCGAGTCCGGTCGGCAGGGTGGGCACCAGATTTTCGCGCTCTCGCTGGGCAGCGATCTGCCGGGTGAGTGTCGCCACGCGCTCGTTGATGTCGACCGCGTCGCGTCCTTCAAAGCTCTGCAGCAGGGCGGCGGTCAGGTTCAGTTGCGGCGTCAGGTGCTCGAGTGACATCTGCCAATGTCGCCGTACGTCGACGCTTGTCCAGGTCTGCAGAACATTCGCCGGCGCGTATGAATAGCTGACGAGCGCGCGCAACTCGGCTCGTTCCTCGTTCGAGAACTTCAACCGTGTGCACAGAACCTCGGCGAGGTGTTGTGCGTGGCGCAGCCCGGTGAACAACGTATTCAGCTGAAGCGTACCGCCGCCCTGCTCGTGCATGGTGCACACGGCAACCGCAGCGGCGTACCGAATCCCTTTGTCCACGGGCAGGCTGTCGAGGGTCATCAGGAGGCGTCCGAACGCGTCGTCGTGGAGCGCGTTTAGCTCTGGCCACACGACACGTAGTGCGCCGACGTCGCGCAGCCAGCGGAGTCCAAAAGAAGCGCCGGGAGCGACCAGGAGCTTATCGAACTCCATTTTCCAGCGCTCGTGCGAGATCGCCTGCAGCCGGTGAACGGACTGGCGCGTAGCTTCCGTCGTTTCATCGGTGGGCGGAAAGCCGAACCGAGAGGCAAACCTGGCAATCCGCAGAATGCGAAGTGGATCGTCAGAGAGAATGCCGAGCGTGTTTTGCAAGCCACCGCCAGGGACTTCGAGGCGGCCGGTGGCGATGGCACGGCGACCTTGCCAGGGGTCAATGACGTGACCGTTGGCGTCCATGGCCATGGCGTTGATGGACAGATCCCGGCGGGCGAGGTCAGCTTCCAGCGATGTGCCGAATCGTACTTCGGGTTTACGCGAGTCTGGCGAGTAGGTCTCTTCGACGCGAAAGGTAGTGATTTCGACAGCGGAGGGTCGCTCGCGATTGGGCGCCTTCCAAACGGCCGCAATGGTACCAAAGCGGGCACCAACGGTGTAAACGGCGAGGCGCATATGCCGCAGGATGGCCTCAGTCTGCTCGGGCAGGGCCGACGTCGCGAAGTCAAAGTCATCTTTGTCGGGCAGGTTCATGACGGCGTCGCGCACGGCGCCGCCGACAAGCACCAGCTGATGACCCTCTGCGGAGAATGCGTCAAAGAGGGGCCGCAGGTGGGCGATGCGGTCCTGGTAGAAAGAAATCATGTTCGGGACGAGCTATAAGCCGGGTTCTGTACCCCGTGAGGGGCCGTGACCATTCTTCTAGGACCGTCGTCGCCGACGGCCTCAAGCAACCTACCCGAGGCGTGACGAGCGGGCAACCCGCGCCGGCCCGAAGGCCGACTCACCTCTATCTGGTCTTGCTCCGAATGGGGTTTACCATGCGCCTTGTGTCACCACTCGGCCGGTGGGCTCTTACCCCACCTTTTCACCCTTACCGTCACCCCGAGGGGCCGGACGGCGGTTCGTTTTCTGTGGCACTTTCCCGGAGGTTACCCTCGGTTGTCGTTAACAACCATTCTGCCCTGTGGAGCCCGGACTTTCCTCTTCACGACGAAGCGCGCAGCGGTCACGCGCTCGTCCCGAACAACTGGTTCAGCCTGTGCCTGCGGTCAGGCGGCGCCATTTTCAGGGGCGGGCTGGAAAAATAGAATGCGCTGACAATTGGGGCACTTGATCATCTTGCTCGAGATCTGCAGCTCGTTGAAGAGCTGGTGAGGCATCTTCATGTTGCAGCCCGTACAGGTGCCACTGACCGCAGCGACGACGGCTGCGCCGGGGCGTCGCGCCTGAATGAATTCATACTGGCGAATCAGCTGCTTGGGGATGTCCGAACGCAGCTTGTCGCGTTCGGTCTCCAGCTGAGCAATACGCACCGAGCTGGCCTGCGACTCTTTGTCGATAGCGCCTTGTTCTTCGGCGATTTGCGACTCGATCTCAGCGGTCTTGCGGGCCTTGTCGTCGACGTCGGACTGAAAGGCTTCGAGGTTTTCACGCAGCGTGTCGCGCTCTTCCTCGAGCTGAATCCGGAGCTTCTTGTAGGTATCGAGCTCTTTCTCGAGCGCGTTGTACTGTTTGGTGTTGGCCACCTGATTGAGCTTGATCTTCGACTGATTGTATCGGTCGTTGTTCTCTTCGAGCTCGATCTCTTTCTCGCGCATCAGACGACGGGTGTCATCCAGCTGAGCCTTCTGGGCGTTGAGATTCTCGCGGAGCCCGTCGTGAGCAGTGATGAGTTCATCAAGCGTCTCGCGTAACCGCTCGGTCGTCTGGTTGATCTCGTAGATTTCCAGGTCGTATTCCTGAAGTTGGCGCAGCAGTTTGATCAGAGGGTCCAAGGCGTTCCTCGTGTCAGGCGGTTGGAAATACGGGATAAAAACGAGAAAAGGCGCTCAGACTGTGGTCTGGGCGCCTTTTGTAGCCAGCGAGTCGCCGTTGAACCGGTTCCCGCAATCGATAACGTAAGTAGAGGGTCGTGGGGTCATTCGCAGCAAGGACGAGAGGATGGGCCCAGCCGGACTCGAACCAGCGCGTAGCCGGTTATGAGCCGGCGGCTCTACCAACTGAGCTATAGGCCCGTTCACCGAGGCTCCGGAGAGGGTAAAACCGCAGGATGCCGGGAACGGTTGCGGCGTGTACCCGACTTGGACTGAAAGCGCAACCGCTGGACGCCAAAAAGTGAGTGGCGCCGTTCAGGGAACGGATCCTGTCGGTCGCCAGCTGAACAACCCCGGCAGACATGGGTTGAAGACCTTTGGAAAAGGCCCGCGACGGACTGGGCCTGCTCGTGGCAAGGCTCAGGGCGGGGCCTCATGCACCGTGTCGCGCAGCGGCTGCCGCGGTAATGAAAGACGCCCGGAAGACCTTTCACCGAAAGGTAAAGGTCGCGCCCACATAACCGGGACGCCAGTCTGGCACGAGGCTTACGCCACGTGCCTCGCGGTCGCGCGGCGCAGTGATCCAGAGCACGATGCCGGTGGCCGCAATCACTCCACCACCGATCGTCATGGCTGCGACCGGCACTTTGGCTCCGTTGATGGAGTCGGACAGCTCGTTGAGACGCGCTACGCAGTCTTCGCTGCCATCGCAGGTACGCGACAGATCGGTAAACTCGCTCCGATTGCCGCCGCCGGCCAGGTCAAGCCCAACGCCGCCCAGCGCGAGCGCTGCTCCGGTACCCAGCATGACGATACCGGCGGTGCGTCGACCACTTGCGGCACGCGCCGGCGGAGCATCTGTCATGGCGCTGGACGCCGTGTCGTTCGACTCGGATTCGGTCTCGGCAGACACCACTTCGGCGTCGGGTTCCTCGGTCACGAGAGCATCTGATGGCTCGGTGTCTGCCGGGTCAGGCTCCACTTCAACGACCTCTGATACGAGCGCATCGTCGGGTGAATATGGAACGCAGCCGGAGACGTCGGCCTGGGCGGCATCGAAGGCGGCTCGCACCGCGTCGGAGCTGTCACTGACGTCACGAAGCATGGCGAGGGCGGTATTGGCCTGCTCGCAGAACCCCAGGTCGGTGTTGATGCTGATGATGTTCTGCACCAGCACAAATCGGGCCTGTGTTGCCGGTTCCACAAAGTCTTCCGGCATGTCGCCGGAGCGCAACGCCGACGTGATATAGCTCACCAGCGCGCGTCGCGCGTCGAGGGCGGCGACATTGCTGGTCCGCCAGCTGTCTGTACCGGGCACCGTTAGCGCCAGATCTTCGTCGGCAGCCGCCATGGCGTTTGAGAGCCGGGTGTATTCATCAAGCGACCAGGTGGACGACTGCGCGAAGGCAGTGCTGGCCACGCCACCGGTCAAAAGAGAGGCGGTGAGCAGGGTCGTCGCCCAACTCCGAACGGTGCGGTGCAGACTTCGTTTCATTGGCGAATCTGGATGTTCCCGAAGGGATTGTTGGTGCCGGAGTTCGTGCCGGAGCTTGAGCCGGAGTTGGTCGGATTAGGTTCAGGCGTCCGCTCTGTATTGGTGCGATTGACCGTTGGACGCGCCGTTCGCCGCGGTTCGGTCTGCTGTCGAACCGGCTCCACTACGGCAGGCACCTCAACAGGTTCGGCAACCGCCGCAGTCGAACCTTCGGCGGGTACCGCTACCGCGGCGGTGCCTGAAGCCTCGACCGGCTGCGCAATAACCGGAGCCACGACTTCGGGTGGCAACGGTGCAATCGCCGCGGCACCCGATGCGCCAGAGCCTGCCGTCGGAACGACTGGCGGTGCGGTGACCGGCGTTGGGGGTGCGAGCTCGGGCGCCGGCGTCGTCGCCACGGGTTCGGGGGTGGGCGCCGGCGTCGATGCCGGCTGCAGCAGAAACC